>JAPOYW010000596.1 GCA_026706425.1 Gammaproteobacteria bacterium | reverse complement strand
GATTCGGTCGAATTCTATTCGCACCGGCAGTCTGTTCAACGCCAGGTAGGGTTCCAGCCAAAGGCGCTCCGGGGGGCGGGGTGTGACGATGCCCACTTCCACCGCCGCGTTTCCCGGAATGCGTATCGGATCGCTGGGCGCCTGCCGGAAGAACTGACGATGGCTCACGCGAACGAGCCCTGGAACCGGCTCGCCGTTGCGGACGTGAAAGCGAGTCTCGTAGCTCGGTCGACCCTCTCCATCGTCGGCTATGCGGACCACCCGGGCACGGGAGGCCATGAACCCCGGCAGCGCGGTTTCGTTCAGCCAATCGCCGATCAGACCCGGCAGATCGACGCCGACCGCGGATGCCGCCGCGTTGAAGTCACGGGCGTCGAAAGTTCGCCTGCATGGCGACGGCGCAACTGCGCGAGAAACGCTGCCGAACGGCTCCTTCCCATTCCCTCGAAGATCGAGAGCACCGCAGCCCGGGCGCGCAATCCGAAGGCGCGGATCGCCTGGCCTGGATTGCTCTCGAGGTCCAGATCGACCAGCGAGGTACTGGCGGCTCGTTCCCACATCGACGGCTCCAGGTACTGGCCGACGACGAATCCCCACCGGGTCTCGTTCCCGAACCGGTTCCGCAAGCCGCGAACCATCTGCGTGACCGTCGAACCGAAGCTTGCATCGGCACTGAAACTATGCGCCGTGTAGATCGTTGGGTTGATGGCGCGCGAACTCGTCGTGTTGAAGATTTCGATGCCAAGTTCTTCGCAGACGTAGTCGAGCGCCTGCGCGCCCGGACCATCGGCAGCGGTCTGGTGACCGACTAGGTTTCGCGCCAAGGCGCGGGAGGCGCTGCCGGGATCGATGAACGTCCTGAAGAGGGTTTCGAGCCGCTGGACCTTGAATGCCTCGGTGCCGCCGGCGAGTCCCGTCGGCAGGGAGTCGAATCGCCCCAGGTCGGAATAGGGGAAGCCGTGTTCTCGGAGCAGCAGCATGCCGGGTAACGCCATGGCGGTGTCAAGCCGCGAACCGCCTCCGTAGGTTCGAAGATAGGTGGGTATTTCCACGACGCTGAAGCCGTCGTAGGGATAGGGGATACCCATCTCGACCGCCTCCTCGAAGATTCTCTCAAGCCGCGATTCGACGAGATCGGCGACATCCGCGAAGTGGCGAAATCCGCGCTGATGGTCGGGATGGAGCAGCAGCTCGAGTTCCACGCCCGCGACGGCTATCGCATGGCGTTCGAAGCGCGACGCGAAGAGTCCGACTTCGGGCACCGGGGTGGCCGGACGGAACCGGTAGCTGCCATCGTCCTGACGGTGGCGACGACCGGGACCCGCGACCAGCCATCCGTCTGGCGCCGTTACCGTGAGATCCACCGTCGGGAAGTGCCGCCGGGGAACCCCGTCGATATTCGGCCCGGGAACCGGTAGCCAGCGCAGCCCGGGCATGAGCGCCACGTAGCGTTTCCCGAAGATGCCGCCGGCGGTACCGAGCCAGAGGATTCCGTTGCGGCTCGACTCGCGCCGCCAGTCGACGGCGCTGTCCAGATAGGCGAAGTTCGCCTCGGGGACGCCGGATGCGACCAGGCCGAGCGTGACCTTCGAGTTCGGCTCGAGCCTTTGGGGCGGTTCGACGACCAGCAGGCCATCGCTATGCGTGAATGGCACTTCGGCGTTGCCGAGACGCACCTGTGTGACGGCAAGGCCCGGATTGAAGCTGAACACGAGCCGGGTCGGATCGGCTGGTGCCAAGAGCCGCATCTCGATGTCGAGTTCAAGAGCCGTACCGGGATCGAACACCACGTCGCCACGGATGTGCTCAACGGTGGGCAATCTTTCCGATGGGATGTCCTGGTGGGAGGCGAGCCAGGCCTCGCGCTCCCCGACGTCGTCGATGCAGCGGAGTACCACGGCCCCCACGCCAACAGCACCCAATGCCGCCAATAGGGTGCCAACGACCATGCGCTTGCCGGACGACCGGCCGTCCGACCGCTCGTGCAGGGCTGCCGCCCAGATCACAAGCGCCCCGGCGACCAGCAGTAGAGAACCGCGCTGCAGATAGTTCTCGGCAGCGGCGAATCGCGGTGCCAGGTCCGATGCCAGGTTGTCGTGGATGTGAATCAGCGAAACGACCGGCAGAAGATACGCCGGGGTGAGCGCGAAGCTCCACATGTGCAGACCCAGTAGGGCCAGGGCGGCGACGGCGATGGTCAGCCGCTTGCGCAGACCGACTGCGAGGAAGCCAACGATGGCACTCCACAGGATCAACGCCGGAATCGCGTCGACGAAGAAAAAGGTGAAGGTCGCCACCGGTTCGAGGGGATCGACCGGCCAGCCCAGTTCGCGCCCGACGGTACCGACCGCCTGAATGAGCAGTATCGCGCCGCCGAGGGCCACGGCCACCACGAGCACGATGGCGGCAAGGCGTCCGCCGATGACCGGGAGGTTCGAGACCGCGCGGGAGTCCAAGACCTCGCTGACGCGTTCCCGTTCGTCGCGGCTGCGCAGGTCGAAGGCCAGGAAGACGATGGCGGCCATGAAGAACCACAGCACGTAGCTCTTGAAATAGGCCGATGCGAATCGGGGAAGCAGGTCGCCGACGGATAGGAACCCGGTCGACACCGAACTGTGCAGGTAGGAGTAGTAGCCGTACGCCATGCCCATGACGCCGAAACCGAGGCCGACGAACACCCAGGTCCGCGCCAGCCGCCGCACCGACTTGAGTTCGGCTGCGGCGACCGCGAGCCAGTCGTTCAGGCCGCGAAATCCGCTATCAGTGATCGGCAGACGCATCGGGGGCAGTCGCGTCCGTGCCATCCAGCGGTACCCAGCGGATCGCGTCGGCGATCACCATCCCGCCGTCGGTTCGGCTGGAGATTTCCAGCCGTACCTGCGTGGAGGCGAACTCGAAGTCGGCGACCTTGTTCCAGCCGGTCCTTGCAACCGCGCCGTCGAACGGTAGCGGTGTCGTCTTGCCGTCGGCCAGTAGCTTCATGTCGAAGGTGCCGAGAGGCGGGTAGGAACGGCTTCCCGAGAACCCCCACCCGGGCGGTTGGGGATCGGGCAAGTGGAAGTCCAGCCGCCAACGGCCCGAGGTGGGAAGGTCCGCCGCGAACACGGCCACTTGGCTAGTGTCGCCGGCTAGGGCGCCCGCCACCGTGTGCCGGTACCTGCCCCAACTGGTCGGATAGGTGACGCGGTACCACTCGCCGGGCGTCGTGGCAAATTCTGGCAGTCCCTCGTCGAGGTCCGCAGTTCTTCCGCCGAACGTCTGCCGGGACCGGTCCGCGACCGGGTGCTGACCGCTACGGCGCTCGACCGCGAATCCCGGGTCAAGATCGTCGACGACAATACCCTCCACGCGCGGCAGCCAGACGCTCGGCCGCGCACCGGTCAGCGGCCCCGGAACCGGTGGGTTCGGTGTGCCCGTTTCGTTGACGATGTCGATCCAAACCTTGGCGCGGTTCAGGGCGAGGTACGGTTCCAGCCAAAGCTGAGTTGGCGCCTCGTCGGTCACCATCCCGACTTCCATGGTCGTGTCGCCCGGTATCTGGATCGGGTCGGTCACCGTGGCTGGATAGTCGCCCGTCGAAAGGCGCACAAGGCCGGGAACCCCTTCGCCGTTCCGGACATGCACGAGAGTCTGGAAGCGCACGTTTCCTTCGCGGTCGGCGTTTCGGAAAACCCGCGCGTGGGACGTCACGAATCCGGGCAGTGCGACCTCGCTGATCCAGTCCCCGAGCAACGCCCCGAGATCGATCCCGGCCTCGGCTGCGCCGTCGTCGAAATCGTTTGCGTCGAATGCCACACCGGTGTGCCGCCTCCGTAAC
>JAPOYW010000213.1 GCA_026706425.1 Gammaproteobacteria bacterium | reverse complement strand
TGGTGGTGATGAACGGCGTTCCCGACTCGCCCATCAACCGCTACCACCAGGTCGAAGACGCCGTGATCGAGAACAACACGATCATCGGCAGCGACCACATCGAACTGGCGGCCGGCAGCGACGAGGAGCGATCCGCCGTGCCGAAGACGACGCGGTTCGCCAACAACCTCATTGCGAACCTGGAAACGAAGGACTCCATCGCGGTACACGACGACATCAGCGGCATCCACTTTGCGGGCAACGTCTACGACGGCGTCGCGAAGGTCCCCGACGCCGACGGGTTCGAGCACCGTCGAGTCGAGTTCGAGCGGGGCGGAAACGGCCTCGCCTATCCCGTGGACGAGGCCAACGCCGGGGTCGGCGTCCGCCGCGATCTCGTCGTGGTGCAGCGGGACGAGACCGGGCCGGGGTGGTATCCGAAACCCGCCCCCGACATCCGCTTCGGCAGCGGCAGGACGATCGCAATAGGGCCGGGCCGGGACTCCCTGACGGAGGCGCTCGAGGCGTCGGCGGCCGGCGACGTGATAGAGCTGAAAACGGGCGAATACACGGTGACCAAGATTCCGGTACTCGCCCATCCGGTCACGGTTCGCGGCAACAGGACCAACGAAGGTGCCGAGGCCCGTCCGCTGGTCCGGTTCGAGCGAAGCGCGCTGGTCGAACTGGCGGACGGTGGCAGCCTTGAGTTGGTGGGGCTCGCCATCGACGGCAGCCTGGCCCCGGATGCGTACGGGAACTCGGTGGTGCGGACGAGCCGCTATTCGATGCTCGGCAACTACGCGGTCCGTGTCGCCGACTGCGACGTCGCCAACCTGAACACCAACCACTCGTTCAACTTCCTGCGTGTCTCGCGGCACACGTTTGCGCGCAGCATCGACATCCTGCGGTCGAACTTCCAGGCCGTCACCGGGCACATCGTCGCCCTCGACCGGGAGATCGACGATCTCGGCATCTACAATGGCGAGTCCGTCGTGGTGGAAGACTCCCGGTTCGCCAACGTGGAGGGAGCGGTGCTCAACGTCTACCGTGGCGGCACCGACGAGAGCACCTTCGGCCCGGAAGTCTCTTTCCGCCGCAACGTCCTGGAGGATATCGGTCACGGGAAGCGAAACAAGACCCGCGCCTCCGTTCTCCTGCACGGGGTGCAGACCGTGTCCATCGAGGACAACGACCTTTCCGGCAGCCAGCCCATTCGGGTCGTCGAAACCGTCGGCGAGCCGATCACCCGGATCGCCGGCAACCGCTTTTCGGAGTCGGCGCCACCGGTGGTCGTACCGTGGCAGCCCTGAACGCTGCAGACCGCGGACGACGATCCATCGCGTGTCGGAGCTTGCTGGGCGTTGCGGCCTTGGCCGTCTTCGCCGGGGCCGAGTCGTTGGCCCAGGAACATCCGCGTCTACTGCTGGTGGCCGAGGAGATCCGGGAACTCAAGGACCAATGGCCGCGCTCGACGTTGTTTTCGGCGGCCGTCGAACGCACGAGGTCGCGAATCGATGCGCTTGTGGCCAGTCCGCCGGACGTGCCCGCCCCCAAGGATCCCGGCGGGGGCTACACCCATGAACGCCACAAGGCGAACGGCATCGTCATCGCGGAGGCGGGGGCGCTGTACCAGTGGACGGGGGAGTCCGCGTACGCCGATTTGGTCCGGCAACTCCTGCTCGCCTATGCCGGTATGTACCCCGAGTTGGGTTTGCATCCCGAACGCAAGGAACAATCCCCCGGTCGGCTGTTCTGGCAGAGCCTGAACGAGTCCGTATTTCTCACCTACGCCATCCAAGGCTACGACGCGATCCACGCCACGCTCGATACCCAGGATCGCGAGCGCATCGAGGCGCGGCTGTTCGGCCCGATGGCCGACTTCCTGTCGGTGGAGTCGCCTCAGGTGTTCGACCGGATCCACAACCACGGCACCTGGGCGACGGCGGCGGTCGGCATGACCGGCTACGCTCTCGACGACGACGATCTCGTCGAAATGGCGCTCATGGGCACCGCGAGAGACGGCAAGGCAGGATTCCTGGCGCAGTTGCGGCAGTTGTTTTCGCCCGACGGCTACTACCTCGAGGGTCCGTATTACCAGCGCTATGCGCTGATGCCCTTCGTGCTATTCGCCAAGGCGATCGAACACAACGAGCCGGAACGGCAGATATTCGAATACCGATCCGGGATCGTCGCCAAGGCGATCCGCACCACCGTGCAACTCAGCTACGCCGGTTTGTTCTTCCCGATCAACGACGCCATTCGCGACAAGGGGCTCGACACGGTCGAGTTGGACTACGCCGTCGCCATTGCCTACGGCGTCACCGGCGACCCGGCGTTCCTTTCGCTTGTGGACGACGCCTCCAACATCGTGCTGACGACCGACGGCTTGCGCCTCGCCTTGGCTAGGGAAGCGGGGCGCGCGACGCCGTTTCCGTTCGCGTCCCGGCACTTCCGCGACGGCCCTGCCGGCGACCAGGGAGCGTTGACGATCCTGCGTGCCGGCGGGGCGCCCGGTGCGGCGCTCGTGTTCAAGGCGACATCCCACGGCATGGGTCATGGACACTTCGACCGCCTGCACTGGATGTTCTACGACAACGGTGCTGAGATCGTCGCCGACTACGGGGCGGCCCGTTTCCTGAACGTGCCCCAAAAGGCGGGAGGCCGCTACCTTCCTGAGAACAAGACCTGGGCCAAGCAGACGGTGGCGCACAACACCTTGGTGGTCGATGCCGCCAGCCAGTTCGACGGCGACTACAAGCGGGCTGATCAGTCATGGCCAACGGGGCACTACTACCACGTGGGGGACGGGGTGCAGATCGTGTCGGCCGATGAGAGGGCCGCCTATCCGGGGACTCTGCTTCGTCGAACCATGCTGTTGCTCGAGTGGCCGGAGCTGGACCACCCCCTCGTGATCGACGTGCTAAAGGCCCGTTCGAAGGACGCACGCCGTTTCGACCTGCCACTCTACTTTTCCGGGGCGTTGATCGAAACACAGCCGGCAATCGACATGGGAATGTCGTTGCAGCCGTTGGGGGACGCCAACGGCTACCAGCATCTTTGGGGGCTCGGCGAGGCCCAAAGCGTCGGGGGTGACAGGCTTGCCTTTACCTGGCTCACGAACGGTCGGTTCTACACCTACAACGTGATTGCCAATGCCGACATCGGGGTCGCGTACACACGAGTAGGAGCAACGGATCCCGACTTCAATCTGCGGTCGGAGCCCGGTTTCATATTCGGTGCGGACAGTGTCCGGAATCTCGACGTCGTCGCCGTACTAGAGCCGCACGGCGAGTACAACGGCGCCCGCGAATACACGATCCGAAGCGAGAGCCAGGTCGTCCGGCTGCAACGGCTCGATGACGACGGCAAGGACTTGGTGATCGTCGAGACCAAGGCTGGCGCGACACTCGCGGTGGTGCTTTCCTACGATCCGAATCCAAACACCGCTCACACGATCCGGACAGCGGTGGGAGAGTACCGATGGCGCGGCTATCACCGCGTTTTCGGCCACGGTTACGAACCTGACGAGGAGAGACAACGATGACACTAAAGGGACTGCGATGGTGGGTGGTGTCGCTGGTGGCGCTGGCCACGGTGATCAACTACATCGACCGGAATGCGCTAGGGGTGATGTGGCCGGCGATCTCCGAAGAGTTCGGTATGGACGAATACGACTACACCCTGATCTGGACCTTCTTCATGATCGGGTATGCGATTGGACAGTCGCTGTTCGGCAAGGTGTTCGATGCCATTGGCACGCGCTTGGGATTCGTCGTGGCGATCGTCGTTTGGTCGGTGGCTGTGGCGCTTCATGCTGCAGTCCGGACGGTGTGGTTCTTTGGCGTC
>JAPOYW010000417.1 GCA_026706425.1 Gammaproteobacteria bacterium | reverse complement strand
ATCCGAGTGACTCGGAACCGGAATTCCTAAGCCCCGAATGGGGCTCGGTGGTGCCTTTCGCGCTCAAGGACGAGGATCTGACAATCCGTACTCGGGACGGCTACGACTACTGGGTGTACCACGACCCCGGACCGCCTCCCCTGATCGACGGCGAAGGCGCCGACCAGTACAAGTGGTCCCATTCCCTGGTTGCCGTCTGGTCGTCCCACCTCGACCCGACCGACGGCGTGACGATGGACATCTCGCCGGCGAGCGTGGGCAATGTAACGGCCTATCCGCGCGACTTCGACGGCCATCCGGATTTCTACAGGCTCGTGGAAGGCGGCGACGCCGGTGCCGGCCACACCGTCAATCCGGCAACCAGTGAACCCTACGAGCCGCAGGTCGTTCCGAGGGGCGACTACGCCCGGGTGCTCGCCGAGTTCTGGGCCGACGGGCCCGACTCCGAGACGCCGCCAGGTCACTGGTTCGTGATCCTGAACGAGGTCAACGACCACCCGCTCATGCTCGAGCGTTTCCAGGGTGAAGACGCCCTCGATCTGCTCGAATACGACGTGAAGGCATACTTCATGCTCGGCGGCGCCATGCACGACGCCGCCATCACGGCCTGGGGCATCAAGGGCTACTACGACTACATCAGGCCCATCTCGTCGTTGCGCGCCATGGCGGACCGAGGCCAGAGCAGCGACCCGGACGGTGAGTCCTACCATGTCGACGGTATCCCCCTGCGTCCCGGCTACATCGAGTTGGTGGAGGCCGGCGACGCGTTGGCCGGCGAGGACGACGAGCACGTCGGCAAGATCAAGTTCTTGGCCTGGCTGGGGCCGGATGCCATCGACGATCCCGACGTGGACGTCGCGGGGGTCGACTGGATGCTCGCCGAGAACTGGTGGCCCTACCAGCGCCCCACGTTCGTGACGCCCCCCTTCGCCGGCTACGTGTCGGGGCACTCGACCTATTCCCGGGCAGCCGCCGAGGTCCTCACTGCTTTGACCGAGGACGAGTTCTTCCCCGGCGGCATGAGCGATTTCGAGATCGAGGCCAACGAGTTCCTGGTGTTCGAGGATGGCCCGTCGGTGGACATGACGCTTCAGTGGGCGACCTATCGCGACGCCTCGGACCAGTGCAGTCTGTCGCGAATCTGGGGCGGCATCCACCCGCCCGCTGACGACATCGCCGGTCGCCTGATCGGCATCGAGGTCGGCCTCGACGCGTTCGAACTGGCGAAACGGCACTTCGCTGGCGAGATCGACTGATGCCAACGAACATCCTGCTGATCCTGATCGACGACCTCGGTTGGACGGACCTCGCCTGCTACGGCAGCGCCTTCTACGACACGCCGAATCTCGATCGCCTGGCAGGCGAGGGGATGCTCTTCACGCACGCTTACTCGTCCTGCCCGGTGTGCTCGCCCACCCGGGCGAGCATCATGAGCGGCAAGTATCCCGCGCGGGTGGGCGTGACCCAGTACATTCCCGGTCACGCCATCGGTCGGTTGCAGGACGTTCCGTACTTCCACGGTTTGCCAACGAGCGAGTACAGCATCGCGGCGGCGTTGCGCGACGGCGGCTACCAGACCTGGCATGTGGGCAAGTGGCACCTCGGTGGCGCGCGAACCTCCCCGGAGCGGCACGGCTTCGAGGTGAACATCGCCGGTCTCGGTTGGGGAATGCCGCAGAACGGTTATTTCAGCCCCTACGGCATGGCGAACCTAGCCGACGGCGAAGAGGGCGAGTACCTGACCGACCGCCTGACCGACGAAGCAATCCGACTGATCGAAACCCGGGACCCGAACCGGCCTTTCTTCCTCAACCTGGCGCACTACGCGGTGCATATCCCCATCCAGCCGCCGCCGGGGCTCGTCGACAAGTACCGCCAACGGGCCGCCGACATGGGCCTCGACAAGCAGGATGTCATCGTCGAAGGCGAACCGTTCGGCTGCGAGCACTTGCACGGCGAACGGGTGTTGAGACGCATCCGACAAAGCGACGCAGCGTACGCCGCCATGGTCGAGAACCTCGATGCCAACATCGGGCGGGTGCTGACCTGCCTAGACGAGCAGGATCTCGGCGACGACACGCTCGTACTGTTCACATCGGACAACGGCGGACTCGCGACTTCGAACCGCCGCGAAGGCGTTCCCACCAGCAACGCGCCGCTCGCCGAGGGCAAAGGCTGGATGTACGAAGGCGGTACGCGCGTCTGCCAGATGGCCCGCCTCCCCGGCATGACTGAACCGGGGAGCGTTTGCCGAGTCCCGGTGACCAGCACGGATCTGTATCCGACCTTCCTCGAGGCCGCTGGTTGCCCGCCGCGAACGGAACAGCACCGCGACGGCGTCAGCTTGGTGCCACTTCTCCGGGGTGAATCCTCCCTTGCCCGCGAGGCCATCTTCTGGCACTACCCGCACTACGCCAACCAGGGCGGACGACCCGCCGGCGCGGTACGACGGGGCGACTAGAAGCTGATCCAGCACTTCGAGGACGGGCTGGAACTCTTCAACCTCTTGGACGACGAGGGCGAGACGACGGACTTGGCGGCCACGCATCTGGGCATCGTTCAGGAACTGCACGGGCTGCTCTCGGACTGGCAGCAGGAGATCGAAGCGCTGATCCCCAAGCCGAATCCGAACTACCGGCCGGCCCCCCTCGAACCGGGGACCGATCCGGCTGAGGTCTAGCTAGGAGTCTGGCCGTTGCCTAATCCTAATGAGCCGGCATGTCCGGCACGGGCCCGCGCGCCCTCCGGGCGCGTCAGGGTCGCCCCCACTTGCGTTAACTTGCGGCAGCGCCGGCCACGGATTGGTGGCAGCGCCGAGGGCGGGGTTGTCGTCGCCGCGTTCACGGTGCCCGTTTCCAGCGACACGAAAGGCGCGGTCGGCGAGGGCTGGAGTCCCACGTCGACGTTCCGGACGAGGGGCGTCCATGGCTGCCGATCCTCCAGTCACAGGCCAAAGGTACACGTTCGGCGCGCTTCGCGACGTCGGAAGACGTGGGACTGCGGCGCAGACGCGCCATCCCCGCCCAGCGTTCCTGCATCGTCAGCAACCGATTCGAACCACTTCTGGGAACGCCGCACCGCCGTGAATGAGTGAGTGACGCTCATCTCACAATCGAGACGTGCGCCCGACCACTTGTCACCCAACCACCATCGGCGTGTTTACCGACTGCAAGCGACGCATCATGGCCGTTGATGGCCAGGTTGGGGTTGTCAAAGCAAAACCTCGTCCGCCCCGTCTCTTTCGATTGATCCACTCGGCCTAGCAGGCACACTAGGACGCCCTACGGTCTGGTGGCGTTTGCCTAAGCGGGGTTGTCGGCGGAGTCGTGCTGTGGCGTGAGGATCATGCCGTGCTGGGCGGGGTCGAAACCGGGATTGAACCGCGTGTTTTCGTCATACATGGCACCGCGCCACTTGGCTGAGGGGCAAAGGGAGAAGCCGATGCAGGTTCTGTCGATGGTGGAGGCACCTCGAAAGTTGGTGCCGCGTATGTCGGCACCGCGAAGGTCGGTGCCCCATAGTCGGGCGGCAGACATGTCGGCGCCTCGTAGGTCGGCACCTCTCATGTCGGAGTCTACTAAAGCGGTGCGGTAGGAAACGCCTTGGACGGTGGTCAAAGCAACATTCGCGTTTCTCAGGTCGGCGCCGCGAAGGTCGACGCGGGAAAAGTGGGAGCCCCTCAGGTCGGCGTTGCGCATTGTGGCACCGCGGAACATCGTGTCGTGGACGAGGGCGTCGTACCAGTGCGTACGACTGAGATCGGCATTGGTTAGATCGAGGTTTCGCAATCTGGTTGATGTTAGATCGGCGTTGGCGAGATTGGCGT
>JAPOYW010000685.1 GCA_026706425.1 Gammaproteobacteria bacterium | reverse complement strand
CCAATCGTCTGCCTTCGCACATCAGCGTCGTCGTGCGTTAGCCGGCGTACGACCTCTGCAACAATGACTCGGGCTTCGGCCTCGTTGTGCCGCGCTTTTCCGCGGGCGTAGAAGCCCTCCGGGCGAATCAGCCGAACGGCGTTGTCGGGAAATGCTGGCGCCGGAAACGTGACCAGTCGGTTGTCGTAGTAGCGACTGTTCGAAAATGCAATCAGGCTCTCTTTGCGTGATCGGTAGTGGAGATTGAGAGTGCGCTCCGGGATGCTTGCGCCGATCAACTCATCGAGAATGCTCTCCAAGTCCCCTTCCACGTCTATGTCACCGTCGGGATCGTCATCTGCCCTCGCGAAAAAGTTCGTGGGAGGCATTTGCTTGGGGTCGCCCACGACAATCGCCTGTCGCGCTCTCGCAAGGCAACCGACGGCATCCCAGACTGTTATCTGGGAAGCCTCGTCAAAGATGACAACATCGAATAGTTCATGGTTCACCGACAGGTATTGGGCGACGGACAAGGGCGACATCATTAGACACGGTGCCAAAGTGGTGACGACGTCGGGAATCTCAGCCATTAGCTGACGAACGGGTTTGTGCCTTGTCTTTTTCTGCAGTTCCCGACGGAGCACACCCCACGTCGACCTCCGCGTGACGCTCTCGGCGTCGGGAAGCCGATCGGCAAGCAGGGCACCGATGTAGGCGGCCGTGAGTTTCTGATAGCGGTCATCGAGGTCGCGGAAATTCTGGATCGTGGCGACGTGTTCGGGCGTTGAGAACCGTCGTAATACATCGTCCTCGCCGATGACGGCGGCTGACCACCAATTGCAATAGGCGGCATGGAAGGTCGTCGCGATTTCATCTACGGGAACATCACCCACTTCGATCGCCTCCACCAATGGCGCAAGGTCGAGGTCTAGGGCTTCGTTGCGCCGACGGCGCCAGGCGCACCAGGCATTTAGCTCTTGGTGCCGTTCCGCAATGGCGGTAGTGGTCTTGCGCATCACGTCTAGGACGTCGGTTGCATGCGCGAAGTAGCCTCGCATCGGTTTACCCGCGAGGTCATCGAACGCCGCACAGCTCTCCCGCAACCGGCCCATCGCATCGAGAAACGTGCGTATTCGCCGGCCGACGGCCGCGTCCGATGCCAGCAAGTCGTTCCCGTCGGCGATTAGCTTCTTGAGTGCACCGCGCGTGTCCAGCAACGTGGTCGTATCGTCAGCCAGACGGCTGACGGCGTTGCGAACTTGCTGGCCGACGTCGCGAAGGGCCAGCAGCGCGTTTGGGTCACTGGAGTGGTCGCTCCACTCCTTGAAGCTTGCCAGCGGCTTGGCGAACTCATCGATCGCCCGCCCGTGGTCCCGCAACGTCTTCAGGGCGGGACCATCGCGTTCTGGATCGGGTATTCCTTGGGCACCGCCATCCTTCATCTCACGGGTAATGCGACGCCGTTCGAGGATGCGCTTCAGCCACCACGAGTCGCTGGCCGCTCGCCAACGTCGTGCGATGTCATCTCCATCGAGCACCCGCCAAGCCATCGGGTCGTAGCCGCAGCTCAGTTGAGTTTGGGCCGTAACGTAAGCGTGCAGATGCATCGCGCAGTCGTTCAGCGCCTCGATTTGTTCGGGTCCGTCTGGCTCAAGCGCGAAGGCGGTCTGTTTGCGCCAAGAGGCATGCAGCGACTCCGCGAGTTCCACGAGAGAGTCCAGGCGTTCCATGCTGCGATCAGGAACATGTGCGCCGATCGCCTCGAGGATGGCGTCACACTCGCGTTCGACGGTCGTGGCGACCCGAGCAAGGTCGCCTGCGCTGCGGACCACCTTGGCTTCCCAGCTGGGCGACCAATCGCCAGTGGCGGTGGCACGTGCCTGGACCTCAAGTGTCTCGACGGCTTCGCGCATCGCGTTCAGTCGGGCTTCGTCATGGTGGTCGGCTGACGGCCACGACAAGGCGACGCCCCTGACCAGGGTCTCATCGCGGATCCGCACTCCCATAGCCTCGAATACGGTCATGCCATTGCGCCTTCGGAGGTGGAGCCGGTCCACGACGAGATTCAGTTGGTCGCGGAGACGCTTGAGACGCTCGGCCTCTGCCTTCCACCTGTCACCGACCGCGTCCTGCCCATACTCCCAGGCGTCCCGCAGCTGGTTGAGCACGTCCAGTTTGCGCGCCTTGTTCGAGTGGAGTTCGAGCGCGAACTCGCCAAGCCCGACATCCTTCAGGCGCCGGTAGACGACCTCCAGCGCAGCGGTCTTCTCGGACACGAACAGGATGGACTTACTCTTGCCGAGCAAATGCGCGATGAGATTCGCGATGGTCTGGCTCTTGCCCGTGCCGGGGGGACCGATGACGACGAAATCCTTGCCGCGGTCGGCCGTGGCGATTGCGGCCATTTGCGATGCATCGGCCGGCAGCGGGGCAAGAAGGTCCGACGGAGAGAATCGCCGGTCAATGTCATCGGGATGCACGAATTCGATGTCACTGGTGTAGGGGTCACGGGGCGTGTCGATGAGGTGGCTGACGATGGGACTTGCTCGCAGCGCGTCGATACGATCCACCAGATCCTTCCACATCAGGTACTTGGCGAAAGAGAAGTGGCCAAGGATGACATCGGTGACAACCTCAAATCCGGGAGCGTCCCTCACTGCCTTGCGAACCCGATCCCAAATGCCGTCGACGTCGACACCGCTGTCGTCCGCAGGCAAGGTGCCGTCGAGTCCGGCTATGTGGATCTCGAAATCCTTCCGCAGCATTTCCAGCAGCGTCGTGTTGAACCTCGGTTCGTCGTCATGCGCGAGCATTCTCACGCCGCTCCGGACGGATTCTCGTGTCAATGTCACGGGTAGCAGGATCAGGGGCGCACGAAAGGCTCGCTGGTCCTTCTGGTCACGCTTCCAGGAGAGAAAGCCGAGCGCCACATAGAGGATGTTGGCTCCGCCTTCCTGCAGCGCGGTCTGAGTTTTACGGTAGATCGACACGGCCCTTCGGGAAAGCTCATCGCGATCTAGATTTACGAGGATCTGGTTCTTCTCCAGTGCATCCCTCGCATATTCCTCCGTGATGGTCTCGCCCGTCCGACGCCGGTGCAGCTCTTCGTCCTGCGCCTGGCCCGTTGGCTCTGGAACCGGTTGGATTCTGATTCGAGCGCCCTCTGCGAGTTTGTCCTCCAGTCGGCCTGGCTCGGCACAGATGAGGTTCAGACTCGTCCGAGTGGCGCGGTGGTTGAGAAGGGGATTGCGGGCAGACAGGTCCAGCAGCTTGCGCTGCCAGCGTTCGAGTCGTCCCTCAGGCGACTCGGGCGTGGAATCTTCAACCAATGGGCTGTCGAAGGGGGGCAGTGCGGGGGCCTCATCGAGAGCGACCTCCACCTGGGTGTCGTCACTTGACGGCGCGACCCTGCCGGTGCCGGAAGACGTCAGACCCAGAGGGGTGATCCGGTGGGCTCGGGCCCGACGGATGTCTATCGCGGCGCTGAATGTTTCGTCGTGTTCCAGCGCGAGTGTATCCATCGCGGCCTTCACGGCGCGGGAGAAAGGCGGCGCCGGATGGTTGGTGACCAAGGTGGTCTCCACGAGAATCAATTCGTTGAGTTCAACGCGTTTTCTCAGGACTTCGGCTTCATCGACAACTATCGATGAAAGATCCTCTGGCTGAAGCCAAACGCCGGCGACGGCGTGTTCTTTGGGCAACGCGACAACCGGGTTCAGCCCCGCCTGCTCCATTGCTGACGCGAACAGAAGGCTCAAGTCGAGGCACGTGGCGATCCGCCCGTCGAGTATCTGACTTGGCAACCGGACCTTCTGTCCATCACGTTCAAAGCTGGCAGGCGGTAGCGAG
>JAPOYW010000648.1 GCA_026706425.1 Gammaproteobacteria bacterium | reverse complement strand
TGACCTCGGCCATGGGCGTGATTTCCCTCATGGGGCCGGACGCCCGGGCGCTGCTGCAGTCCCTGATCCCCGACGACCTCTCGAACGAGGCCTTCCCGTTCGCCCACAGCCGGGAAATCGAGCTCGGCTATGCGCTGGTGCGCGCCTCCCGGATCACCTACGTCGGCGAACTCGGCTGGGAACTCTACATCCCCACCGAGTTCACGGCGGGCGTGTACGACACCATCGTCGCTGCGGGCACGCCCTTCGGTCTGGCCCACGCCGGCTACCACGCGCTGGATTCGCTGCGCATCGAAAAGGCCTATCGTCATTGGGGCCACGACATCACCGACGAGGACACGCCACTGGAAGCGGGCTTGAGCTTTGCCGTCAAACTCGACAAGCCGGGCGGGTTCATCGGACGGGAGGCGCTGCTCAGAGACAAGGAAGCCGGACCGGCAAAGCGGTTGCTGCAGTTCCGGCTGCTGGATCCGCAGCCGTTGCTCTACCACAACGAACCCATCTGGCACGACGACGCCCTGGTCGGTTACACCACGTCCGGGGCCTACGGCCACACCCTCGGCGGCGCCATTGGCCTCGGCTACGTCGATACGGCCAGGACCCCAAACCCCTCCGAGGGGGGCTTCAGCATCGAGGTGGCCGGGGAGCGCATTCCCGCAGAGGCTTCGGCAAGGCCGATGTACGATCCCGGGAACAGACGCATCCGCTGCTGATACCGGGCGACCCAAGGCGAGCGGCTGCGAGGTCGAGATGAATTGGGGCGCCGTCGACTACCTGGACCTCAACACCAACTGGCCGCTGGCAGCGGCGTTCCAGGCGAACGCCGAGGGGCTCGGACGGAAGTTCGCTTCCGCCGAGGAACGCAGCCTATCCGGCGCCGGCAGCACCGACATGGGCAACGTCAGCCGCCGCGTACCGTCCATCCACCCGATGCTCGCCGCAGCGCCCCGGGATGTGGTCATCCACAATCCCGAGTTCGCCAAGTACGCGGGTTCCGAGATGGGGGACAAGGCGGCATTGCACGGCGCCAAGGCATTGGGGATGACGGCCTACGACTTTCTGGCGGACACGCGCCTGCCGGGCGACGCGAAACGGGCCTTCGCAATCGCCAAGGGCTTGGCCAGCTAGCTGACGGGAATTGGTGGGCCGTCTGGGGCTCGAACCCAGGACCAACGGGTTAAAAGCCCGGTGCTCTACCGACTGAGCTAACGACCCACGATGCGCGGCGAAAAGCGCGGCGCATTGTATGTGCGGTTACTTTCGACGACAAGCTGCCGCAATGGATCGCCGGAACGCGGGCGACAACCAGAGGTCGCAAGCGACCCCAGGCTAAATCCATTTCTCCAGATCAAGGCCTAGAACCTTCGCGAAGTGGCGCTGGTTGTTCGTAACCAAGATGCACCCGACGCTCAAGGCGTGGGCCGCAATCATGGCATCGTTGTTGCCGATCAGCGTGCCTCCCGCGAAGAGTTCCGCTTGGATGCGGGCGAACTCGTCGGCCGCCGGTCTGTCCCATGCCAACACATCTGTCAGCCGGTCGCAGAACGACCGAATTGCCCCGGCATGCCGCGCCACGCTCGCGGATCGCTGTGCGCCAAGCTGCAATTCCGCGTAGGTGATGGCGGAAATGCAGATGCCGACGCCGGAACGAGCCCTCGTCTGCATCGTTCTAAGCAGACGCGCATCCCGGTTCCGAATGACGTAGCTGCATACGTCGGTGTCCAGCATGTATTGCATACATCTGGGCGGCGAGACTGTGTACGACTAGGATTGCTGCGCAACGTGTGCCGTCCGTTATCCTCTACAGATCGACGGGTCGGGCGACCATTAGATCAGGCCGGTCCGCCATGAAGTCGCCGTCCACCGGCGGAGCCTCTTCGGCGAACGACTCCCAACTCTTGCGGACGGGTACGAGGAGGAGTGCGTCGCCCTCTCGGCGGAGGACAACCTCGCTGACACCCTCGAATTGAAGTGCCTTGGGAATTCGCACGGCCTGGCTGCGACCGTTCGTGAACAGTTTGGCGGTAGCCTCCATCGACTGATCCTTACCCAACGCGAAACGCCATCGGTATATCACAGACATATGCCGTGTGCAAATCTAGCCACGGTCGAGCCGCCCATCACCACTGTGGCGGGCGGAACCCAAACGGTTTTTTGAAGACGAACGCGTATTCCCCGTACCGCACCGACCCGGGGAATCGTTCCACGCCGGTAGAACGGTGCGCTATCTCGACCGGCCGGACGCCAAGGAATTCGTGCGCAAAGTCCGAGCGCATATCCGGCGTGGCGGCCGGTCCCCCGCAAGTAAGCGTTCCCGTACCCCTGTCGACGCTCTGCTACGCAAGAAGGTCGAGAACGCCGCCGTCGAGTGCGTCGTCAACTATTACGAATCAAAGGGCTATAACTGCCGATCCGTAGAGAAGGACAACGTCGGATGGGACTTCGTATGCACGCAGAACGAGGTCAAATCCGCCATCAAGGAACTACGCGAAACGCTCCACGACGGTCACCACATACACAGCATAGAGGTATGCGACAGGGAGAAGGGCGTTACCGTCTTGTCCGTGCAACACATTCCCACGTCAGTTCGCTCTTAGGAGTTCGGCAGTATCGAGCCTTACAGGCCGGGTGCATCGAGCCCGCACGCACGACCGTCCACCCATTTGGAGGATGCCAGATCCCGACCGCCCACAGCTTGGACCTCCCACTCTCAGCGACGGGCGCGCGCGGTACCGGTCTGCCTTCCACCCTGTCGTCACGCTGGGGCCGACCATGCTTCTCGTCGTGTCCAGTCCTTCCCTGGCAGCGCACCGGGCATTTCATTCTCCAGCCAGTCCACCCTGCCTTAGCCCATCACGTCGTCCAACGTCGTCCAGTTGACCGAGGCGCGGCTTCACTGATTGCGGTATGTTCCAAGTTCCAAGGGTCCTGACACCAGCGGCGCCGGTTCGTGGAATTGGCATTGACGATCAATGTGCTGGGCATTCGCGAGGACGACGCGTGGTGCGCGCGCGCTATTTCGAGCTCTACGAGGATCTGGCCACGTAGGGTGCTGCCGCGTGTTCTCGTTGTTCTCGTTGACAGTGAGGCGAGCCAGGCGGACAATCGGTTTCAGTCGGGTGCCCCTAGGGGCTCGATATGGCTAGCCCAGCCCGACTTCACTCCCCTTCGCACTCAAACCGTGGTGGCCTCTAGCGGCAAGTCAACGAGCGGTGATGTCTCCGGCCATACCTTGAGGCCGGCTAACGTGCCGGTGTCGCGACGACGGTAGACCTTGGGGAGGATGGTCCGGAAATAGGGATAGTCCGGATTCTCGTTACGGAATGCGCGATAGACGTTGTAAGCGAGAAGGTTCCGCAAGTTGCACGCCATTGGACAGCTCGCTTCGCGTGAAGAACGGGTACTCGACGATGTGCGGAAACAGCATGTTCGGGTTCCCTCGTCGGAGTAGCGCCGCATGCTCCATCGCAATGAACTGGTTGAGCTGGGTATTCGTGTCGTCCATGACGATCAGTGCTTGGTGCCGATGGTGGTACTGCCGCATGTAGTGCTCAATCCGTTCGAGGAGCAGTTCGTATGCCCAGCGATGCATGACCTCGTGGGTCGTGTCCGCGCGAAGTTCGCGCTTGTCGATGATCGACGCAAGGATCACTCTTAGTAGCTTGGACCTGGGACCTGTTCAGGGGTGACCTGCGCAACTATCAGCACGACGGTGCAGTTTGCACGAAATTCCTCGGTCGCCCGTGCCGAATCTCGGCTGCCTCGGCAGCGGGACGGGCCGGGTGGCCGAGGGTGGTTGCCCTCCCCCGGCTCCCGCAGATCCGGACG
>JAPOYW010000241.1 GCA_026706425.1 Gammaproteobacteria bacterium | reverse complement strand
GCCACGGTATCGGGAAGCAGAACGAGGGCGGCGACCGGCCAAGCCCCCGGGTGCGTGTCCCGGCCGACCACCGGAATGACGTGCAGCACCAGTGGCGCGCCGGCCGGCCGCCTCGCGGTCATAGAGCCGCCCGCTCCCTGGGACCCGAACGGCGGCAGGGCGCAGGCGAGCAGTTCCTGCAGTCCGGTGTTGGCCGCCGGCGCGCGGGCGAACAGGCAGCTGTCGTTGTCGAAAAGGACGTCGCCGGTCCGCAGCAGACTCCGTGCCTGATCGTTCGCCGCCACGATTCGCGCACGCCGGTCGAGCTGAATGACGCCGAGGCCGGTGGCCTCGAGGAGGTTCTCCAGCGTCCTGCCGAGGGTGCCGGCCTTCCCCAGTGTCACCTGGACCCGCACGGTCTGGCGGATGTGCGGCAGGAGACGGCGGATCAGGTCGAGCTGCGCGGACTTCCAGCCGTCATCGTGGATGGGATCGTGCACCATCCACGAGATGCGTGATCCACGGGGCCCGTCCAGGCGCACGTTCATCGCGTTCCCGCAGTTGACTTGGTTGAACACCTGCTGAACTGGCGACGTCTTCAGCTCCTGCTCGGCGAAGACCTTGGTGTTGGGCAACAGCCGCCCGTCCGGCGCGTGCCGCAGACGGGGGACCCGTTCGTCCAGGTGATAGTAGGTGCCGAAGTAGAGGCGCTCCAGATCCGGGCGACGCTCGCCTCGGGTGCAGGTCCATTGGAAGCCGATCCGAACGTCCTCGTCGGACTCCCCGTCGGCGAAGAGCAGGCTGCTGCCGTGGACGCCGAGCGCTTCGTCGGCCACCGCCGAGAAGCCGGACCAGCGGGCGGGGTCGAGCGCGGCCTCGTGTAGCGACGCGAGTATGCGCTCGAAGTTCGTTTCGTCCGTCACCATGTCGCGTACCACGCGGGCCCGCCGGCGCACCTAATGCGCGACGGCGGCCCGCATCGACCCGGTCTTGAGGACCATCGACCCGGTCGGGCTCCTCCGCCCGGTCGTCCGCAGGTCCGGCATCCCTGATCGGGCCGGTGCCGCGCCCGTCCGGCGGCACGGATCCGTCCTCCGGATGGAGGACCGTCTTTAGGCACTGTGCGTCATCGGGACTGGGGAGGTCGATGTCCGCCAAGGTGAACCCGTCGTAATCTCGTAGACCCACGATGAAGATGCGTTCTCGGTGCTGCGGCACGAAGCGGCGTGCGTCCAGCACGCGCCAGCTGATGTGGTACCCGGGTTCCTCGGTTAGAGTGTGGTGGATGACGGCGAACGTTCTGCCTTGGTCGTGGCTGACGAGGTTCTTAACGTTCTCGAGGAGGAAAGCGCGCGGCTTGTGCTGCTCGATGATCCTTGCGACGTCGAAGAAGAGCGTGCCTTGGGCATCGCACCGAAACCCGTGCTCCCTACCGAGGGCGTTTTTCTTCGATACGCCGGCGATGGAAAACGGCTGGCACGGAAATCCCGCCAGCAGGACGTCATGCTCAGGGATGTCGGCGGCGGGGATTGCTGTGATGTCGCCCGCGATGTCGTGTTCGCAGTCGAAATTGGCGCGATAGGTCTCCTGGCAGAAGCGATCCCACTCGCTGGAGAACACGCAACGCCCGCCAACCGTGTCGAATCCCCGACGCATACCACCGATGCCCGCGAACAAGTCTATGAACGTGAACCTGTTCGCAGAACGTTCCTTCTCCCCCACGACGGTCGTCAGGTATTCGAGCGCTGCCTTTCGAGGAAGAGACTCGCCGTTTTCCCAGCGATAGATGGTCCGCAATGAATAGCCGAAGCGCTCGGCTGCTTCCTGCCTTGAGAGTCCGGCTTCCTGCCTGAGCCGGGAGAAGTCTTCCGACATCGCCCACCGTCCTTGTCTGGGACGGATTTTGACATATTGGCATACGGGTGCTCAACTGCCGTTGCGCCGGATTGATTGTTAGCAATTCGCTAATATCGCGTTGTTTTTTAATGACATTGGAGACGAGTTGAGAACAGACTGGACGGCGTGAGACGAATGGAGTTTGGCGGAAGAGGTAGGAGTCGAACCCACCGGACGCTTATCGAGCGTCCCAACGGCTTTGAAGGCCGCGCGCCCCACCGGAGACGATGCTCTTCCACTCGTGATTCTATGCGATCACCATTGCGACGTGGTGGCAGGTGCGCATTTGGGGGTCAGGTGAGCCTGGCGAAGGGGTAGCGCGCGGTTTGAGTTCGTGGGACACGCGCCCTAGTTGGACGACGGCTTGGTCGGACTAGAGCGCGATGAGGATGTTGCCCCGCTGCGCCGCCTTGCGCACGTCGTGCGTAAACGACCCGTCAGACCCCTCGCGCATGCCGGTCACCATTAGATCGGTGCCGGCCACACGGTCGCCGAACAGGAGCAGGGCCGTATCCGGATCACACAGACTCGACGTCCAAACGAGACCGTCGACCTGGTCGAACTGGTCGTGCACCGCCTTCGCCCAAAGCGCCGTGCGGCGGTATTGCGTGGGCAGTCCCGCGATCAGCGTCTCGCGGCGCACGCCCCACTTCAATAGGTCCGGTGCCCGCAGGCTGGCGAGACGGAGCGCGCGACGCACGATCAACGTGCTATGCCGACGTTGCTGGAGTTGGCCGTGTGACACGCTCTTCCTTGTGGCGCGAAGCGGGACGTCGTGCAGGATGGTCTCGTAGATTGCCGCTTCCACTGTATCGGCCGCATAGAGCGAGGGTACGCAACGGTTGTACGCGTCGCGGATCGGGGCGAACCTTGTCGGGCCGCCCCGGCAGGGATTGAACGCGCTCCCGTCGAATTGACGGTCGTGGACCCGGTGGAACAACTCGCCGGCGGTCAACTCCACGATGTTGGGTGGGTGGAGACGCGATGGCGGTTCAGGAACGGTCGGCGATACCTCATCCAATGGCCGGCTCCGAGAGCCGCCGCGCCGCTTCGACAACCCGGTGGGAATCCTCGAGGCACCGCTGAGGCTCGTCGCCGTCTAGCCAGCCGTTGCCCGAGGCGAACCAGAACGCCTTCTGCCAAGGGGTCATGCCGGAAGGCAGCGCAGCGAGCACATCGCGCACGGCGGTACGCGGTTTCCCGTCCTGGAACTGAAACGCCGGATAGAGGTCGCGCCGGCCAAGCCGGACCGCAAACGTCTTGCCCTCCTTTTTCCAGCGGGATGCGGGTTCGCTTTCATTGCGCGTGGCCAGGCCCGACATGCGATGGACCTGCGCCGCGGTCAGGGTGGGAGTGTCATTCAGATAGTCGCGGCGAGCGGCGAGATTGTCGATTACCAGATCCCGGTCCACATCGGGACGGTCTGCGGCAAGCCAAGTCAGTATCCGGTCCAAGTCGGCTGCGTTGGTGGGACGCCATGGGTGCATCTCCGCTACGCCGCCTAGGCGATTCAAGCGGTCAACGATGTCGCTGAATGGCCAAGACACGTGAAACACCATCCACTCGCCTTGTTCGTCGGCTCCTTCGGCAAGGCGTACTCTCACCCTTTGGGGCAGCATCTGCACCTCGTGGGGTTGCAGCGTCTCGTAGGAGATCGGCTTCGATTTCATCGCTACGGAGCCGTCGTGAGATTCGTGACATAACTGTAACATACTGAAAGTCATGCTGAACCGCAATCGTATCGGCAGTGCCTGCCGGACGCGTGCGTGTGCCCCTTTGTCTACAGCGTCGTTGCCCAGCCGGAGTGTCCGAGCTCGCTTTGTCGACCGTTGATCAGCTTTGCGGCGTCGTGATCTGCGAGGCGTCGCCGACGACGCGGCGGGTGTCGCCGACGCGCTGGGTGAAGCCCCTGCCGTCGAAGAGGTAGCGCATGCGGTGGCGGTTGCGGCGGATGTA
>JAPOYW010000184.1 GCA_026706425.1 Gammaproteobacteria bacterium | reverse complement strand
ATCGATGCGGCCGGCATCGCCCGTTTCCACGCAGCTTGGCACCGCACCTTCGATGGCGACGTCCGGCGCTGCCATGTCTACCAGGACGTCAGTTCGGGATTGTCCCCCCAGGGGGTCGAGTACTACCTGCCTCTGTTCCACGAGGAGACCGCGACGCTGTTCGACTACCTGCCGGACGACACCGTGTTCGTGCTGGATGCCGACGTCGACGCCGCCGCGAGACATCACCTTGGCGAAGTCGCCGCCCGATTCGAGTCGCTGCGCCATGACGTCGAGCGCCCGATTCTTCCTCCCGACGCCCTCTACCTGCGGGCCAGGGATCTCGACGCGTGCATTAAACGCCACGGACGGGCCCGGATCGATCCAAGCGCGGTACGCCGTCGCCACCGCGTGGACTTCGCCGGAAGCCCGCTACCCGAACTAGCCGCCAACCACCGCGCCCGGGATCCCGCAGCGCGGCTGCGTAGCTTCGTCGGGAATGCCGAGGCGCGGATCCTGCTCACCGCCGAGACGCCTGGACGCAAGGTCCACCTCGAGGAGTTTCTCGGCAGAGTGCGAATCGCGACCACCGACGCCGCGGGATTCGCTTCCTTCGTCGAGACGGACACGAAACTGGGCATCGCCATCGCACCCATCGAGCGTGGCTTCTGGCTACCCGATCTCGCCGTTGTCACCGAGACGGAGATCCTCGGGCACCGCACCGACAAGGCGATCGCCGAGCGTAGCCGTCGGCGCGGTATCGACCCCGACCTCGTCATCAAGAACCTCATCGAACTCAATATCGGCTCGCCGGTCGTGCACATCGACCACGGCGTCGGGCGCTACCGGGGTCTCGAGACGCTCACCATCGACGGGCACCCGATGGAGTTTCTCACCCTCGAATACGCCGAAGAGGCGAAGCTGTACGTACCCGTCACGGCGCTGCATCTCGTGTCGCGGTACGCCGGCGCCGACGAGGAGCACGCCCCTTTGCACCGGCTCGGCTCGGACCAGTGGGCGAAAGCGAAGCGCAAGGCGGCCGAGCGAGCGCGCGACGCCGCAGCGGAGTTGCTCGACATCTACGCCCGGCGGGAGGCATCGATGAGTTTCGCGTTCGGCAAGCCGGACGACGACTACCGTCGCTTCGTGGAGCAGTTCCCGTTCGAACCGACGCCGGACCAGGATGCCGCCATAGACACCGTGATCGAGGACTTGACCGGTGCCAAGGCCACCGACCGCCTGATCTGCGGCGACGTCGGCTTCGGCAAGACCGAAGTGGCGATGCGGGCCGCCTACCTGGCAGTGGCCAGCGGACGTCAGGTCGCGGTACTCGCCCCCACCACCCTGCTCGCCCAGCAGCACTTCGAGACCTTCGGCGACCGCTTCGCTGACTGGCCGGTGAGCATCGAAGTCGTGTCGCGGCTGCGGGCGGACGGCGAGGTGAACGACGTCGCCGAGGGTCTCGCGACGGGCAAGGTGGATATCGTGATCGGCACGCACCGGTTGCTCGGCAAGACGTTCACGTTCAAGAACCTCGGTCTCGTGGTCATCGACGAAGAACACCGATTCGGCGTGCGGCAGAAGGAACAGTTGAAGAACCTTCGTGCCGAAGTGGACGTCCTGGCGCTGACCGCGACGCCGATTCCGCGCACGCTGAACCTGTCGCTGTCCGGCATCCGCGACCTGTCCATCATCGCGACCCCGCCGGCTCGCCGCCTGTCCATCAAGACCTTCGTCATGCAGAAACGGCGCTCGGTGATCGCCGAGGCGATCGCCCGCGAACTCGCCCGCGGCGGCCAGGTTTTCTTTGTGCACAACGAGGTACGCACCATCGAGCGCGCTGCGGACGAAGTCGCCGAGCTGGCTCCCCAGGCGCGCATCGGCATCGGCCACGGACAGATGGCGAAACGCAAGCTCGGCGACGTCATGGCGGATTTCTACCAGCGCCGCATCAACGTACTCGTGTGCACGACCATCATCGAAAACGGCATCGACATCCCGAACGCCAACACCATGGTCATCGAACGTGCCGACAAGTTCGGGCTCGCCCAGCTCCACCAGTTGCGCGGGCGGGTCGGCCGGTCCCACCGCCAGGCGTACGCCTACCTGATGACGCCGCACCCGAAGGCCATGACGGCCGATGCCATGAAGCGGCTGGATGCCGTGCAGGCTGCCGGCGAACTAGGCATCGGGTTCACCCTGGCGACCCACGACCTGGAAATCCGCGGCGCCGGCGAGCTGCTCGGCGAAGAGCAATCTGGTCAGATCGCCAACATCGGCTTTTCGCTCTACATGGAAATGCTCGAACGAGCGGTGGCCGCCATCAAGGCCGGAAAGACGCCAAATCTCGACGCGCCGCTCCCCACCAGCCACGATGTCAATATCCACGTTCCCGCGCTCATTCCCGACGACTACCTGCCCGACGTCCACGCCCGGCTCATCATGTACAAACGCATCGCCAATGCGACGGAAGAGCCGGGACTCGACGAACTCAAGATCGAGATGATCGATCGTTTCGGGATGCTGCCGGACCCCGTCCGGAACCTGTTCCGCACGACCTCGATCAAACTCGACGCATCGCGGCTCGGGATCGATCGGATCGACCTAGGGTCCGCCGGCGGACGAATCGAATTCACCGCAGAGACCGTCGTCGATCCGGTCACGATCGTGCGATTGGTGTAGCGCGAGCCGGACACGTTCCGCTACCGGGACGGCGACGGCCGCGCCGGGA
This sequence comes from Gammaproteobacteria bacterium, assembly GCA_026706425.1. Taxonomy (GTDB): domain Bacteria; phylum Pseudomonadota; class Gammaproteobacteria; order Pseudomonadales; family Azotimanducaceae; genus VXYL01. The sequence continues at coordinate 1,128 of JAPOYW010000184.1, read as the reverse complement.
ACCGCCTGCTCGTACGGCGCGGCATGGCGCACCCCGACACCCGGTTCCAGTTCGTTGAAGCACTCGTGAAGGAACTCCGCGGCGATACTGCGACGGATCGCCGCGAACCTCTCGAACTGGCGAGCCGCTAAGGTGCGCACGCCGGCGTGAATCGGCCAACGTTCCTGCTGCTCGTCGCCGCGGCGACATGGGGAACGCGACTCGGTGCGGTTGAAGCCGAGGACTTCCTGCGCGAAGACTGGTACCGCATCGAGCTCATAGTCTTCGAACAGAGTCCCGATCTGGCCGACCGCGAGGGTTTCAGCGCGGATGGCATCGCCGCCCGCACACGCCTTCTGGACACCGTCCGCTACCCGAACGGTGCATTCCCCCTGGCCGAACCACCGGGCGCTGCGGACCTCGGGTATCCGTTCGGCCCCCCACCGGAGGCCGATGCCGGCTTGCCCATCGTGATCTCGAACCTCGCGCCGCCGGCGTGGTTCACGGGGCCATGTGGTTCCGAGTCGTGGAACCCGCTGATCCAACCCTGGGTTCACCCGTTCGAGATGCCGCTAACCGCCCCACCGGATCCGTGCCTCCCACCGGACCCGTGGCGGTTGGAGCGCGACGGCATCGAACAGGCCATGTACCAGAGCGTGCCGGGACCGGCGCCTGAAACTCCGCCGGATGCCGAACCCGTCGATTTCGAAGACGAGGTTCAAGACACCAACGATCCCCGACAGGAGGCAATGGACGCCTTGGCTCTCGCCTTCGCCGAATACGAGGACGTGCTACTCCACGGCAGCTACGTTTGGGACCGTTCGACACCGGGTTTCGCTGCCGAACGTTCGGCCCTTGCCCGACGCCACGAGATCATCGCCGCGGGAAACTGGCACCAGCCCCTGCCAGCACGGGAACTGCCGCAACCGCTCGTGGTACAGGTCGGTGCCATGGACGAAACGCGTCGCTATCCGCTGGAGGGCCTCGTCAGCGTCACCTTGGGGCGATTCGTCCACTTGCGCATCCTGTTCGAGTACCGCCTTGCCGACGCCGGCATCGCCCTCGTCTCCGAGCAACGGCGAATGCGCAGCGACGAACCCCACTACCTGGACCACCCGGCAATCGGAATCCTGGCGCGGGTGGACCCCG
>JAPOYW010000116.1 GCA_026706425.1 Gammaproteobacteria bacterium | reverse complement strand
CGAAGAACCAGTTGGCGATGGTCACCTGCCGCGCGAGCGTATCGGAATCGCAATCCAAGGCCTTCCGCAAACCCGGGTCGAACTGTTCCCCTGCCGGTATCCGCCCGCGGTTCACCGGCAGGTCAACTGTATGCCAAGACGCTAGGACGGCCAGTGGATTCCGCACCAGGGCAATGCACCGAAAGGACGGCGTGAGTTGCGGCAACAGCGCGGCGAACAACGCATTGTGCTTGACGAGGAGAGAGAACCCATCGGACAACGGCTTGTCTATGTCGACCTCCGCCTGGGCGACCTGCCGTCCTCGCAGACCGTCGACGGCGTGGGCAACGACCACGTTGTCGGCGAGACGTCCATCCACTTGAACGGTCCTCGCGCGTCGTCGGGTCGCGATGTCCGCGCGGGTCCGCCTTGCGAACCGCTCGATCGCGGCCAGTGCCTCGGATGGCGCCGCCAGACCCGCGAACTCAGCGCGGGCCATGGGTTCGGACAAGGCAACGAAATCCGGCAGGCGACCAGCCAACCGACACGCCAGGGAACTGCCCGAGCGCGGAATCCCTGTCAGCAGCCAGGTCTCGTTCGGACGCAAACCCGCAGACCCAACGTTGGCGGAAGCGGTCATGGGTAGATTCTAGCGTCCCGGCGAACCGGGTTGGCCGGGTCGTGCTACGTTCACGCGGTGACGACCCGGATCAAGATATACGGCGAGCGGAACACCGGCACGAACTACGTGGGCGCATTGATCGCGCTCAACTTGGCGGTGCGCCAGGTGCCCGGCGTCATTCCCGAGGGGATACGTCGGATCCACCAGATGCTGCCCGGACGGGAGTGGGTGCGAGACCTCTTCTTCGCTTGCACCCGCTGGCACAACCTCGGATGGAAGCATGGGATCGCCACAACGCCCAAGCGCCTTGCCGGCGACGGTCAGCACCGACGGAGATCCCTTGCTTTCGTGACAATCACCAAGAACCCGTACGCCTGGCTGCTGTCGCTGCATCGCAGGCCCTACCACCCGACACATCCCGGGGCATTGGACTTCGAGGCGTTTCTCGTGACCCCATGGCGCACGGTCGGCCGGGACAACATGCGTCGCGTGACGCTGGGAAGCCCCGTCGAGCTGTGGAACGCCAAGAACCGCTCCTACCTTGAACTTGCTCCGGCCCATACGCTGAACACTACCTACGAGACGACCATTCGCGATCCCCAGGCTTTCGTTGACGACCTCGTCGACAAATTCGCAGTCCGCCGGGTGACGGCGTCCTTTCGAAACCACGAGGTCTCGACGAAGGACCGCAGCAAGGACTTCGGCTTCTATCGGGACTACTACCTCAACGAACGGTGGAAAGACGAACTGACGGACACCGCCATCGCCGCGATCAACCAAAGATTGGACCATGACGTGGCGTGTCGGTTCGGCTACGACATTCTCTGAAAAGGGCTCGCCCTCTCGGCGCGGTGGGAAGGCCGCGTACCCATTCGGCCAATTGCCGCCGGGTGTGCCCGTTCGACCACGCGTGTACGACTCGACCAGCGTGGCGGTAATGTCATCGTGATCTCACCCTTGGGGACCAAAGTCGCGTGTGTCCGAGTCGACGTCCGCGTCCGAGTCGACGTCCGAGTCGACGAGGGGGGGTCGCGGGTGGCGACGTGTACAATTCGCCGCCCTTGCCCTAGCCGTCTCGGTCCATGACTCCCCGATCTGTGCTGACGGAGTTCCGTCAGCTCGGCGTTCTTGCGATGCCGATCATCGTTGCCCAGCTCTCGCAGATGGGCATGGGCGTCGCGGACGCGGTGATGGCCGGCAGGGTGAGCGCCACGGACCTCGCCGGGGTGACGCTCGGCGGCAACTTCTTCTGGCCTACGATGCTCTTGATGTCCGGCATCGTCATGGCTGTCACGCCGTCGGTTTCGCAATTGAACGGCGCCGGTCGCATCGGCGATGCCGGGGCGGTGGTTCGGCAGGCGCTGTGGATTGCCTTGGGCGGCGGCTTGATGTTGACGCTCTTGTTGCGCAATGCCGAGCCCGCCTACCGGTTCTTCGGAGTCGACGAACAAGCGATTCCCGTGGCCGTCGGCTATCTGTCCGCGGCGAGCCTGGGTTTGGTGCCCCTGCTCATCTACACCGCGTTGCGCTGTCTCGCCGAGGGCATGTCGTGGACGACGCCGGCGATGTGCATCAGCCTGAGCGCCCTGCCCCTGAAGATCCTGCTCAACTGGCTGTTCATGTACGGTTCGCCCGCGCTCGGCATTCCCGCCATGGGCGGCGTGGGCTGCGGCTGGTCGACGGCCGTGGTGATGGGCTACACGTTCCTGACGATGCTCGTGGTGGTATCGAGGTCCAGGATGCGAGCCTCGAGCCTGTTCACGGCGTTCTCGTGGCCGAGGCTCAGCGTCATTCGGGACCTGCTCGTGGTCGGGGTCCCGATTGGTCTTGCGCTATTGGTCGAAGTGGGGTTCTTCTCCGTCGCCGGCCTTCTGATCGGGCGGCTCGGCGTGGAAGCCGTGGCCTCTCACCAGATTGCCTTCAACGTCGCTGGCATCGCGTTCATGGTTCCCCTGGCGCTGGGCATGGCGGCGACGATTCGCGTCGGCTTCAACGTCGGTGCCGGCGACCGGGCCGCCGCTCGGTTGTCCGCCTGGGTAGCAGTATCGACGACCCTCGTGTGGGGGTTAAGCGTGGCGACGGTCATGCTAACCGCACGATTCTCAATCGTCGGTCTCTACACCAACAACGCCGAGGTGATCAATGTGTCCGCGGCGCTCTTGGCGATCGGTGCGCTGTTCCAGGTCTTCGACTCCGCCCAGGCGACCACGATGGGCGCCCTGCGTGGCTACAAGGAAACCGTGACCCCCATGTGGATCGCCGTGGTGGCCTACTGGCTGGTGGGACTGCCCGTCGGCGCGGCACTGTGCTTCGGAGTTGGGAGCATTCCGACTCTCCACGGGCTGTTGTCGAGTGCCTTCGGCGCGCCGATCGGCGTCTACGGTCTTTGGTGGGGACTCGTGGTCGGTCTCGCGGTCGCCGCCGTTGCTTTGTTGGGTTGGCTGGTTCGGGTCTCGCAAAGCCGCTCGACCATTGCCGTTCGGGGAACCCCTTGAATCGAACGCGGCTCATGGGAACAACGCCGGCAACCAGAGTCGTCGCGACAAAGGCGTCGGATGAGAAAAGGCCGACACCGACTCCGACCCATGAGGGGCGGTACTGCCTGTCGGTGTCTGCACCAACTTGCGTGTGCATCGCTTGGCGTGGCCTCTTTACGGGCGTTCGCCACTTACTCACACGGTCGGAAGACTTACCGATGGGGCCTGCGACAACGTAAGTATTCCCACCTATATACCGGGCTGCAACCACTATCCACGTCAGGTTGCAAAAAAACTACCGGATTCTTCGCGCAGTCCCGACGCTCGGGGGGCATCCTGTGACACGAGCGGGCCCAAACGGCCGCACATCTCAACGCCAGGCCCGGTGGTCGCCAGGCGATCGACCCGTCGCCACTGTTAAGCGCGTACCGACAGATGCAGGAGTCACCGTTTCCGCAGGTCGGCCAAGATCGCTTGGGCGGTGTCGTTCGCAGCCTTGGCACGAAGGTTCAGCCCTGCTCCCCGCACCTCGTCCAACGCCAAGACGTGCTTGATCTGTCTGGTCAGAGAGGCAATCGACCGATCAAGGGCCGGAATGTTCTCGACAGGGAAGTATGGTTCGCCACGACTTCCTGACGGAATCGGAACGTGGGGACGCAGCAGATACATCGGACGCGGTCTACAACCCGAAAGCCGCTCTACAGCCGGGACACCTAGCCCGCATATCTCACCAGCCGCTTGTTACGATGACGCAGCTCATTAGGAATC
>JAPOYW010000166.1 GCA_026706425.1 Gammaproteobacteria bacterium | reverse complement strand
CCGTCTCAAGCCTCAGCGGCACATGCCTCGTCGGTCTGAGGCGAAGCCTCGCTAGGCGTAGAACACTGAACAGGAGTCCTATGATGCAACAAGCGAAGACCATGGAAGCAGCGTGGATCGCCGTGTGGCTCGGGCTGGCCGGCACCGGATCGGTGCTGGCTCACACGTTCTTGGAGACGGAGGTGGACGAATACCTCTACATCTCGGCCAACTACGCCCGCCAAGCCGGCGATACGCCCGCCAGCGATCAATACCTCCGGGCCCTCAACGAAGAGATCGCCAGGGCGAGGGAGGATCTCGAAGGCCAACCCGAGGAACTCGAAGGCCAAGAGGAATACTTGCTGGAGGCGGCTTCGAAGACCGTGCTGATCACGCCAGGCGGACGGCTGGAGCCGGATCTGGATTGACGAGTCTTTCGACGGTCAAGTCCTACTCTCAGACTGTTCTGAAGCGTGCGCCCCAAACGCGGAACCACGGACGGGACCCGCCAGTCCCCTACGACTGTGTCCCTGCGCAGTCGGAGTTGGCGGCGCACGGGAGCCTTGGCGAGATCCCGTGCGCCGTGATCGATGCTACGAGGCTAGCGCTTCCTTCGTCGTCTTGACGATGGCCGCTGCGACCTTGTAGGGGTCGGCATTCGATGCCGGTCGCCGGTCTTCCAGGCGTCCCTTCCAGCCCGCCTCGATGGTGACGATGGGAATCCGGATGGACGCACCCCGGTCGGCGATGCCGTAGTTGAACTTGTCGATCGACTGCGTCTCGTGCAAACCCGTCAGGCGCTGGTCGTTGTCGGCACCGTAGACGGCGATGTGCCGCGGGATGTTCTTGCCGAAGTGCTCGCAGATCTTGGTGAAGTTCTCCTCGTCGCCGGACTCGCGCATGACGCCGTTCGAGAAGTTCGCGTGCATGCCGGAACCGTTCCAGTCGCCGAGCACGGGTTTCGGGTGCCAGTTGACCGCGTAGCCGTACTTCTCGCCGGTGCGCTCGGCCAGATAGCGGGCAACCCAGGTCTCGTCGCCGGCGCGTGCTGCGCCCTGGGCGAACACCTGGAACTCCCACTGGCCCGCGGCAACCTCCGCGTTGATGCCCTCGACATTGATTCCGGAGTCAAGGCACGCATCCAAGTGCTCGTCGATGCACTGCCGCCCGAAGGCATTGCGGGCACCGACGGAACAGTAGTAGGCGCCCTGCGGGCCGGGATAGCCGCCGGCGGGGAACCCGGGGGGCAGGTTCGTGCTGGTATCCCAAAGGAAGTACTCCTGTTCGAAGCCGAACCAGAAGTCCTCGTCGTCGTCTTCGATCGTCGCGCGACCGTTGGACTCGTGGGGTGAGCCGTCCGCGTTCATTACCTCCGTCATCACGAGGTAGGCGTCCGTGCGGCATGGGTCCGGGAAGATCGCCACCGGCTTCAGCAGCAGATCGGACGCGTTGCCTTCGGCCTGGGCGGTGGAACTGCCATCGAAGTTCCACATCGGGCACTCTTCCAGCGTCCCCCCGAAGTCTCTCTCCACCCGCGTCTTGCTGCGCAGGCTCTGGGTCGGCGTTATGCCGTCCAGCCAGATGTACTCCAACTTACTCTTCATCCCTTGGTTGTCTCCTCAGTCAAAACACGCTCGGGCCGCACCCCAAGGGGGCCACCGGCCCAAGCCGAATCCGTTTTCGGTGCAATCCTGCCCGAGGCGTGCATCACGACCGGGCACGACGGGCTTCTTACACGTTCGCCTACCTTTCCCGCAAGACCAAGCAACAATTGCGCCAGAAGCCAAAGAACGCCGTCATGCCACTCGTCGAGCGGCAGCTTTGTCAGCCTAGAGCGCCTCATGCCCCAAAACGGGGCATCATAGCACCAAGAACGGGCGCGGAGGTCAACCAGCGGGCTGTTTGCGGCAGTGCTCGAGGCAGGCCTCCATGGTCCGCCTGTCGTGCGTCGTAGCAGCCTTCGCGAGGCCCTCCTGGGCGACAGAAATCGCCTCGTCCCGGTGACCCAATGTAGCGAGCACCCGCGTCGTATTCCTCTACGATGCGCCCGTAACGCTTCGCGTCCACCAGCAGGTCGAAACACGTGTTCTTGAACGAGTTGAGCGTTAGACCGTCCAGCGATCCTTCGTCCTTGACGCGACCGTACAAGGCAAGCGTGGCCTCTTGATCATCGAAAACCCTGTTGATGCTTGTGTACACCGCGATGTCCTCGTACTCGGCGGAACCGTCGACGATGCGTTGCTCCGCCGCCTGGCGACGTTCCACGAGGGCTTCTCTTGCGCTTGGTCGAAAGCCAGGTCGTGGAACTCGACCCCCTGGGCCATGGACTGCTGGGCCAAGAACGCCGCCAATGAGCCAAGAGCAAGAAAGAACCGTTTGCGTGCCATCGGATCGCCTTACGCGGGTGTTGGACTTAAGATCGTCTATCATCCTCGCGAAGCGAGCAACCACCGGCGGCGCCGGCAGACAAAGGAGCACCGATGAGAATAGGCATCTACGGCGGCAACGTCAGGCGAGGCAAACCACTGGCGAGCTTGGTGGACGAGATCGCCGAAAAGGAGGAACAGGGGTTTTCGAGCTACTGGACACCCCAGGTGGGCACCTTCGACGCACTGACGATGTTGGCGCTGGCCGGGCAACAGACAAGCCGAATCGAACTGGGCACTGCGGTGGTGCCGTCCTATCCCCGTCATCCCAGCGCATTGGCACAGCAGGCCGCCACAGTGAACGCGCTATGCGGCGGTCGGTTGGTACTCGGAGTCGGACCGTCGCACGCACCCGGCATCGAAGCCTTGGGCCTCGCCTACGACCGTCCCGCGCTGCACATGCGCGAATACGTCACCGTGCTAAAGGCATTGGGCGACGAGGGCCGCGTAAACTTCCAGGGCGAGACATACCAGGTGCGTACCGGTTTCGCCTGTCCCGACGCGTCGCCTTTCAAGGTCGTGGTTTCCGCCTTGGCGCCGCTGATGCTCAAAGCCGCCGGCGAAGTCGCCGACGGCACCGTCACCTGGATGGTGGGCAAGAACACCATCGCCAACCACACCGCCCCGAGAATCGCGAAGGCGGCGGCGGACGCCGGGCGCGAATCGCCGAGCGTTATCGCCGCCCTGCCCGTCTGCGTCCACGACGACAAGGCACAGGCCACCGCCCGGGCGGTGCAGATCTTCGCGGGATACGGCCAACTCCCGAACTACCGCCGCCAACTCGACGCCGAAGGCATCGACCAGGCGGGCGAGATCGCCGTCGTGGGAAACGAGGACGAGGTGACGACCGAACTCCAGGGCTATTTCGATGCGGGCGCCACCGAAGTCATCGCCAGCATCTATCCCGCCGGGGACGACAGCCGCGGATCGTTCGCCAGGACGACTGCGCTGTTGCAGGCGTTGGCCGGAGGCTGACGCGGCAGACGATTGGGGTGAAGGACTCCTTGCCGACAACCGGAGCCCCGGAGTCGCCGTTCATCCTCGGCGAGGACAGGCTTCGGCGAGTGGTCGATGCAGCACTCGACGGCATGGTGGTGATCGATGCTTCCGGGACGGTTCTGCTCTACAACGCCGCTTGCGAACGGCTGTTCGGCTATTCCGCGGACGAAGTGCTTGGCAACAACGTCAACCTGCTCATGACCCCGAGGGATCGGCGGAACCACGACACGTACATCCGGAACTATCTTCGGACGGGCGAGGCGCGGGTCATCGGAAAGGGCCGCGATGTGACGGGGCGGCGCAAGGACGGCACAACGGTTCCAATTCGCCTCTCGGTGGGCGAACTGCGCGACGACGCCGATGCGACACTGTTCATCGGTACCCTTCACGACCTCACGGAGACGCTGCGAACCCGCGCGCGCATCGAAGAGCTTCAGTCGGAGCTGATGCAGGTTGCGC
>JAPOYW010000567.1 GCA_026706425.1 Gammaproteobacteria bacterium | reverse complement strand
CCGCGAGGAATTCCCGGTCCGTGGCCTTGCAGGGCGCGAAGGTGACGCCGCAGTTGCCGAGCAGCGCCGTGGTGACGCCGTGCCAGCTGACCGGCGTCAGCGACGGATCCCAGCCGATCTGGGCGTCCAAGTGGGTGTGCAGGTCCACGAAACCCGGGGTCACCGCAAGACCCTTGGCGTCGATCTCCTGTTTGCCCTTGCCGTCGACCTTGCCGACGGTGGTGATCAGTCCGTCGTCGACGCCTAAGTCGCCGGTTACGGGACCTGCGCCCGTTCCGTCGACGAGTTCGCCGCCACGAATCACGATGTCATGTGCCATTGGGTTCTCCTTCTCTTTGCCCGTCGGAGGAGCTTGCACCCGGACCAAGTGTTGATGCCGCCGGAGGGCCTTTCACGTGCCGATCCGAAGTGCGCCTCGCTCGTTTCCTCTCAAAGCCGCCCCCTCGACGGCTTTTTCCTAGGACGTTCAACGAGTCCTTAACCCTTCCTTTTAGTCGATACGGAGGGTGTCAGTCAAATTGGGCTTCGAGGGTCAGGGTCCGGAGCGCGCTTGCCGCCGCAGCAAGGCCTCCAACTCCGCAACGCGACGCAGCGCTTGCTCGCGGTCGCGCTTGGATGCCTCAAGCTCGCGGTCGGCCTCGGCAAGTTGGCGGTCGGCCTCGGCAAGTTGGCGGTCGGCCTCGGCACGTTCACGATCTGCCTGCGATAGCTTCTGCTCCGCGACGTCGAGCATCCGAACCGTTTCCACGTGATCGGGGATGACCTTCGCGTCGCGAGGATCCCGGCACCGCAGCTCGCCGCCCAAGACGAGCAAGTCCAACCCCAAGACACGGCTCTTCAAACCACCTTCGGGCAGCTCCGCAATCTCACGGTAGCTGCTGCCGACCAACTCGAACCCGGCCAAGCGGGGATGCAGCGGATCGAACAGCCAGAACTCCGCAATACCCAACGCCTCGTACAGCGGCGGCTTGACGTGCACGTCCTTGCGCCAGGTGCTCCTGGAGACGACCTCGACGACGAGGTCGGGCACCTTGCCCTCCTTCCAGGTCTTGTAGGAATCCCTGGGCTCGTTCCCGACGCCCAGCACCACCATCAGATCGGGGGCCAGGGTGGCCTTCCGGTTGCCTTCCTCGAAGAGCAGCATCAGGTCGTGCGCGATCAAGTCGTCGGGCCGGTCGCGGAACACGGCCCGCAGCGAGTTGAAGGTGTACGCGGACGTGTGCGCGTGCTTGGTGCTCTCGGGCACGTTGCTGTCCGGACCGGGATAGCCTTCGTCGTCATACTCGACCGGCGGCACCGGTCGGTAGAGCGCTTCGGCATGGATGACGGACAGCGGCAGGTCGACCGCCGCTTGCGCGGGCTCGATTCCCGCTGCGACGACCGTAGCGCTGGTCCTTGGTCTCGGCTTCATCATCGGAAAGTACCACGATTCATCTCTCGGACGTGTCGATCGCCGAGATTTTCCATCGGACGGGTTCGGTACCGTTACAGACATCGACCCGGTTCGTTGTGCGATTTCGGCCTTCCGTGGCTTGACTTGAACGCTGAACGGGGTCAGCAACCAACCATCGTCCCAAACCCGCCACCGGACTGGCTGTGGCAACAGGATCGTGAAGTCCCCGTCAATCTAGAGCAAGCGCGAAGCGAATCGCTGCAGCGACGCCATTCATTTTCTCTTCGGACAGCCGCGAGATCGTGGCGCCCAAACGTCCGCGAGGCACGGTTTGCAGGTGGTCGCAGTTGACTGCGCACTCGCGCGGAAGCCCGTCGTCTTTGGATAGCGCGACTTCGCTCGGTATGTCCCGGATGCGAGTAGTGACCGGGGCGACGGTCACTTCCCCCAGACTGGGAATGATGGAGTTGCGGGTCAGCACGACGACGGGGCGACGTTTGTCCGGCGCGGCGAACTGGTACCAGCGCACCTCACCGCGCATCACCGGTCGGCGCTCCATGCGTCGTCGCCCCAGGCGTGATCGGCCTCCGGAACTTCGAACTCGCCCGGTCTCGCCGGATCGCGACGGTATCCCTCGATGTGGCGCTCTTCGAGTTCCTTCTCGTCGAGACGTCTCAGGGCATCTTTGAGGGCCTCCCTTGTGAACGCCGACCGCGTGGTTCCCAGGCGTCTCACACGTGCGTCGACACGCTCGACGAGCTCGTTCTCCATGGTCATTTGTATGATCTTCATTCGCACAATCTATCATCATTTTGATCGTTATATCTATAGCTATACGCCCAATGGGACGGGGACAAGCCCCATCCAAGCGCTTGACGCGTGAGTGTATTAAGTGTATTAATTCGACTAGTACACTTTCGATGGGCCGAACGCCGCGGATGTTCTCGCTCAACCCCTCGTCGGGCATACCGATCTACCGCCAGATCGTCCACCAGGCCCGGTTCGCTATCGCCAGCGGGCGTGTCAAGCCGGGTGACCGGTTGCCTTCGGTGCGCAACATCGCAACGCAACTCGGCGTGAATCCGATGACTGTTTCCAAGGCCTATTCCACATTGGAACAGGCGGGCGTCGTGGTGCGGCATCCAGGTATCGGCATGGTGGCTTCCGAAGCCGGCGCGGACCCGGCGAGCGCGATCGACGCGGATGCACAAGCACTCGTCCGGACCGCGAAGCAACTGGGCCTGTCTCGCAAGGAACTCGTCGAACGAATCAACAAGCAATGGGAGGAAGAATGGACCGATCAACCGATCCCGCTGCGCCGCTCGCGCTGAGCGGTGTCTCGGCGGGCTACGAACGGAACGAGAAGGACCGCGTCCTCGACGCCGTCGACCTCGAACTGGTACCGGGAACCATCACGGGACTGCTGGGACGCAACGGCAGCGGCAAGACGACCCTGATGCGGGTCGCACTCGGGCTGATGCGGGCACGAACCGGCACCGCCAGGCTGTTCGGCGAGGACTCGTGGGATTCCCCCGCCGAAGTACGAAGACGCCTCGGCTACGTCGCCCAGCAGTTCGCGAGTTTCGGCTGGATGAAGGTGGACCCGTGCCTCGCCATGATCGGCAGCCACTACGACGACTGGGACCACGGCCTCGTCGACGATCTCAAACGCGACTGGCAGATGGAGAACCGCCGTATCGCCAAGCTGTCGCCGGGCGATCAGCAGAAGGTCGCGATCCTTCTCGCGGTCGGCCACAAGCCGGACCTGCTTCTGCTCGACGAGCCCGCAGCCAGCCTCGACCCCGCCGCCCGACGCGACTTCCTGAAAGCCATCGTCGAACTGAACGCCGACCGCGGCCAGACGGTCCTGCTGTCGAGCCACATCACCAGCGACATCGAACGCATCGCGTCGCACATCGCGATCCTGCACGGCGGCCGAATCGTCTGCCACGAGGCCTTGGACGAGATCAAGGACCGGGTGGGTCTCGTGACGCTGACGGAACCGCCGTGGCCACCGGTTGAAAACGTCCTCGCCTCCCAGGGAAGTCGACACTGGGTGTGGAACCCCGACGAGTGCGGGTTGGCATCCGATGTACGGGTCGAAGAGGTCGTGCTCGAAGACCTGTTCGTGGGGATTACGGCTCGATGAAGTCCGCCCTGGTGCTGCGAACCGTCCTTGGCCGGTGGTGGCAACTGGCCGGTTTTCTCCCGTTTGTCATCTACGTTGTTGCTCTCGGCGGTCCCGCGGTCGCCAACGGCATTTCGGTGTGGCTCATGGGCATTGTCGGATGGATTGCGGGGGTGTTCGGCGAAGGCAGCCCGCCGCCCTACTGGCCGAAGGAGGTCGGCAACCGCGTCGGCTACGTTCCCCAGCGCTTTTCCGGCTTTGGCTGGATGAAGGTGGACGCTTGCCTCGCACTCGTGGGCACTCACTACGACCATTGGGACTACGACATGACAGACCGACTTCG
>JAPOYW010000636.1 GCA_026706425.1 Gammaproteobacteria bacterium | reverse complement strand
AGGGGACCGTGGACCGCGGCGGAGCCCCGGACCGGGCCATCGTATTGCGGGGCGGGTCGGACAACGAACTCTCCAGCGGTGTCTCAACCGATGAAGTGAACGTCGTCAGCGGCATAGAGGGGGTTGTCCTGGCCAGTCCCGAACTCTACATGGTCGCCGACGTGCCGAAGCGGTCCACGGGTACCGACGCCAATCTCATTGTGCGGGGCGTCACCGGGGATGCCTTCGCCATGCGCGACGAAATCCAGATCGTCGAGGGGCGCAACCTCGAGCCGGGTCGCGGCGAACTGATCGCTGGCCGCGGTGCCCACATCGAGTTCGCGGGCATCGACATCGGCAACAAGGTCCAACTGCGCCAAACCGAGTGGACCATCGTCGGCATCTTCGAGGCCGACGGCTCGGCCTACGAGTCGGAGCTTTGGGTCGATCTTCCGGTCTTGCAGTCGGCGTTCCGGTTCACCGGGGCCAGTTCCATTCGGCTGCGGGTCGACTCGCCGGAACGCATCGACGAACTAGCGGAACAGATCAAGGGCGACCCGCGGTTGGACCTGGAGCTGACCGGCGAGACCGAGTACTTCGCGGGCCAGGCCGGGGGGCTCACCGATACCATCCGGATCTTCGGCTACACCGTCGCCACGATCATGGCGATCGGTGCCGTGTTCGCCGCGCTCAACACCATGTACACGGCCGTGGTCACGCGCACTGTGGAGATCGCCACCCTGCGCGCGCTCGGTTTCGGCAGATTGCCGGTGGTGGTCTCGGTGATGATCGAATCGATGGCGCTCGCCTTGTTGGGCGGCGTGCTTGGTGCCTTGGTCGCCTACGTCGGATTCAACGGCTATACGGTATCGACCCTGAGCAACGTCTCGTTCTCGCAGATCGCCTTCGATTTCGCGGTGACGCCGGAACTCCTGCGGGACGGCTTGATCTGGGCCCTGGGACTCGGCGCCATCGGCGGCCTGCTCCCTGCGGTGCGCGCGGCGCTACTGCCCATCACCGTGGCGCTGCGCGGAGAATAGCCCCGCTCGTTCAACGAACCCGAACGGCCAGCACGTCGCACCGGGCGCCGTGCAGCATGGCATTCGCGGTCGACCCCGTGAGCAGCTGCAGGCCGTGCTTGCCGTGGGTGCCGACCACGATCAGGTCGGCCCCGATCTTCATGGCGAGACCGTGGACCCGATGTGCGACGTTGCCGGCGACCTCGAAGATGTTGTCGTCCTCGATGCCATAGCTGTCGGCCAGGTGGCCCAGCCGCTCGGCGGCTTCGTCCATCACGGCTTCGTGGGGCGTGTGTGTGACATTGCACACCGCGAGTTCCGCGCTGCAATGCAACGCCACGCGATTGGCTTCCTCCATGACCTGGAACGACTCGTCGCCGAGGTCGACGGCGGCGAGGACTTTCTCGTAGGCGGGCAGTTCGCCGCCGTGTTTCTCGTCGATGTGCACCGCGAGCACGTCGCAGGGCGTACCGTGGATCATGGCGTTGGACGTCGACCCGAACAGCGTCCGTGCACCGTGGTGTCCGTGGCTGCCGACCACGACGAGGTCCGAGCTCTCCCGCGCGTAGGTATGAAGGGCGTCGGCGGCCGAACCGTCCAGAACGCGGACCCGGGTGATTCCGCGTTTGGCCCCCACTTGCTTCAGGTAACGGTCGGCTTGGCGAGCGATGGCTTCGTCGAGGGCTTCGGAGGTGTCGAAATTGCCCTGGGGGTATTCGTGATGTTCGTGGTGAAACCGGTTGCAGGCATGCACGGCCTCGATGCGGTCGGGATCGGCAAGCTCGCACGCTCGCGCCAGGACGGCGTCCGCGGTGCGTTGATGCATGTCGAGGCCAACCAGCACGTGTTGGAAAGCGCCCATTGCTTCAGCCTCCTTCTTCGGCGGTTCCGGAGTTCCTCAGGCGCGAAACTAACGCCCGTTCAATCGTGTTGCGAAGAAACGATTTGTCATAAGCAGACTTCGCTTTGGGATTGAACCGGAATTAGAAACCGCTCCGTCGCGGGCCGGCTTCGTCAATAGATGCCGGCCTCGAGTCCCGCAGCCAGGGCCATGCCCAGTTCTCGGCAGGCCTCGAGATGGCCGGCCTCCACGCCTCCCTTCGCAACGACCGGATCCTGCACCTCCGTGAATGGATAGCCGTTGGCGATGCGGCGAATGGCGGTGAGCGCCCCCTGGCCGTCGTTGCCGGCGCTGATGAACATCGCGTAGGGGAGCGGTTGCAGCTTGCCTTCAACGGGGTAGAAGGTGCGATCGAGGAAGTCCTTCATGGCGCCGGACATGTAGCCGAAGTTCTCGGGCGTCCCGAGTATCAGGGCATGTGCCCAGAGCAGGTCTTCGGCTCCGGCGTCGAAGGCTCGCTTGAAGCGGACGTCGACGCCCTCGATCAGCGGGTCGGTGGCACCCTCGTACACGGCCTGGGCCATGGATTCCGTGCTGCCGCCCATCGAGTGGTAGACGACCAGTAGATGCTTCGGTGCGGAGCCTAAGTCCGTCATGACGAAGTCCGATGCGTATAATCGCGCCGAGCAAAATAGCACAGCCGTTGGGACGCCCCGGATCGGCTTGTCGAGACGCATTCGCGGGATCTCGCTCCAGGAGAACGGAATGGATGCCAAGCCGGTAACGATTGATGAGGTCAGGGCAGCCCGGACGCGGCTTGGCGACAGCGTGGCCCGCACCCCCCTCTCGAAGTCCGAAACGCTGTCGGCCCAACTCGGGGTCGACATCTACCTGAAGTTCGAGAACCAGCAGTTCACCGCTTCCTTCAAGGAACGCGGCGCACTGAACAGGCTACTGCTCCTCGGCGAAGCCGAGCGTGCCAGCGGGGTGACCGCCATGTCCGCAGGCAACCACGCCCAGGCACTCGCCTATCACGGGTCGAGGCTCAAGATACCGGTCTGCATCGTCATGCCCCGCCACACACCCAACGCGAAGGTCGAACAGACACGGGTCTTCGGGGCCGAAGTCATCCTGCACGGCAACCAGTTCGCGGAGACCCTGGACTTCACGAGGCGTCTGGCGGAAGAGAGGGGCTATACGCTCATCCACCCGTTCGACGACGAAGCCGTCATTGCGGGGCAGGGCACACTGGGCCTGGAGATGCTCGAGCAGGCGCCCGGCCTCGACACGATCATCGTTCCCGTCGGCGGGGGTGGCCTGATCGCCGGTACCGCGCTAGCCGCCAAGGCGCTGCGGCCCCAGGTGGGGATCGTCGGTGTTCAGGCGGACCGGTTCAGCGCCGCGGCGGACATCTTCAATGGCCGGAGACCGGCATCGGGACAGCCTGGGACGGTAGCGGAGGGGATCGCTGTCGAGACGCCCGGCGTCAAGACCATGGCGATCATCCGCGAGTACGTCGATCAGATGGCGACCGTGGGCGAGCACGACATCGAAGCAGCCGTCTTCAAACTGCTTGAGGTCGAAAAGACCGTGACGGAGGGTGCCGGGGCGGCAGCGCTGGCGGCCGTCATGGTGGACCGGTCGCTGGCACGGGGAAAGACGGCCCTGATCCTGACCGGCGGCAATATCGACATGATGATCCTGTCGTCGGTGCTGCAGCGGGGGCTGGTGCGTACCAAGCGACTGGTGCGACTTGCGGTTGAGTCACCAGACGTCCCGGGCACCTTGGCGCGACTGACCGGAATACTCGGCGACCTCGACAGCAACATCGTCGACGTCGTCCACCAACGGGCATTCGGAACCTCGTCAGTGCGCGCGACCCGAATCGAGTTCGTCCTCCAGATGCGCGGCGAAGAGCAGGTCGAGGTCGTTATCAAGACCTTGAAACAAGCGGGTTACGACGCCCAGTTGGCATCGTAGGACGGGCTTGTCTTGCGCCAGGCGAAGCCTGGTGAAGGGGGATGCCATGTAGAGACAT
>JAPOYW010000228.1 GCA_026706425.1 Gammaproteobacteria bacterium | reverse complement strand
CGGATCGTCCGCCGGCGTCGATCAGGAAACTGCGCGCGGGATCGGGTGGTGTCCGGTCGTAGTGCTGGTAGTGAAGTACACCCGCGTGCTCGTTCAAGGCAATGATGTTGGGGTAGGGCAGATTGCTTTCCTGTTGTCTGCTGGCGCCCAGGTAGGCCATGTGGATGTCGAATTCGCTACCGCCCTCCCGGAAGGTGTCCCGGGCGGCGATGTGACCGCGCACGCCGACCTCGGTGGCTTCGCGTAGCCGTGCGACTTCGAAAGCGGTCTTCCTGCCCCTGGCGAACTGGAGTCGATCGACCAGCGCCTTCGGGTTGACCGCCTCGAGGGGAAGGTTCAGGTCGCAGGATTCGGCGGGACCCACGAGGGCGATACGGCTGTATCCGGACACGCCGGCGACGAGAGACTTCATGAGTTTCTCGCCGTCGTCGTGGATTTCGACGTCGAAGGCCACCTCGGCCCAATCCGGAAGCGTGGGCGGCTGGTACCAGTAGCTTGCCGGGCGGTGGAAATACAGCTTTGGCCGGTTCTCGGGCCTGACCAACAGCACGCTGTGCTCGCAGTTGTCGTCCGGGTAGAAGCGCGCGAAGTGGGGATTGGGGTGGAATGTCGGCGCCTGGTCATCCTGGAAGTACATTTGGGAGATTCCGGCAGGGACCACGGCGGCATCGGCGCCGGTCGCCGCGAGGGCGCGTTCCCATTGAGCGGCGATGGTGCCGACGTGTTCGGCGTATTCGTATTGGTCGAAAGCGGGTTCGGTCATGGAAGTACGAGGTGGACAGGAATAGGCGGATTGTAGCGCCAGCCGAGCCAGGGCTCCCTCAACCCGCAAACGTCCGGCCAGCGTGTTCGATTGCTTCGTGAATCGGCCACGGCTTTCGTGATATACATAGGCGCTTCGCTCAATGGGAAGGGAGAAATCATGGGGGCATACGCCTACCGGGCACCGACCAACGTCGAGGAAGCGCTGTCGACGCTGGCGGCGGAGGCTGCGGCCGGCAACCGGGCTCAAATGCTCGCCGGCGGCACCGACGTCATGGTGCAGATGCGGTCGATCGACAAGGGACCGCGTACGTTCGTAGACGTGAAGCATGTCGCCGAGGCCAACGAGTTGCACATCGGGGACGACGAAGTGTTCATCGGGGCCGGGATTGCTTCCGCGGTGCTGAACGAGAACGACGAATTGAAGAGCATCCTGCCGGGACTGATCGAAGCCGCCGACCTCATCGGGTCCACGCAGATCCAGGGGCGCGCGACCATCGGCGGCAATCTCTGCAACGCCTCGCCGGCGGGCGACACGATTCCCGCCTTGATCGCCTGCGGAGCGGTTTGCGTGATCGCCTCGCCCGGCGGCAGCCGGGAAGTACCCACCGAGGACTTCGTCACGGGGGTTGGCACCAATGTGCTCGAGCCCACCGAGTTTCTCGTCGGATTCAAGATCCCGAGACCCAAGGGGCGGTCGTCGGATGCCTACCTGCGCTTCATTCCCCGCACCGAGATGGACATCGCCGTTTGCGGCGCCGGCGTTGCACTGACGCTCGACGACTCGGGAGTATGCACTGCGGCAAAGGTATCGATCGGCGCGGTGGCGATCACCGCCCTGGTCGTTCCGGACGCGGCGGCCGCGCTGGTCGGGACCGCCGTGGACGATGAAGCCCTGACGGCGGCGGCCGACGCATCGAGTGCGCTGGCCAAGCCCATTACCGACAAGCGCGGAACCGTGGAGTACCGCAGGAAGGTCGTCGGCGTACTGACCAAACGCGCGGGGGCTATCGCCCGCGACCGTGCCCTGGCCCTCTAGGGCTTGTGGACGAACGCTCATAGCTTGAAAGAAGGAATACCGATGAGCAAACAGCACGTATCCACCACCATCAACGGGGATCAGGTCGAGTTCCTATGCGAACCGCATCAATCCCTCCTCGAAGTCCTGCGCGACGAACTGGGCTTGACGGGCACGAAGGAGGGTTGCGCCACCGGCGACTGCGGGGCCTGTTCGGTGATGATCGACGGACGCCTGGTCTGCTCGTGCCTCATGCTGGGGGTCGAGGCGGAAGGCGTCGAGGTGACCACCATCGAGGGCATTGCAGGTGCCGACGGGCTGCACGTCATCCAGCAGAAGTACCTGGAACACGCCGCACTGCAATGCGGCATCTGCACGCCCGGCTTCATCGTCGCGACGAAGGCGCTGTTGGACAAGAACCCGGACCCCGATGAGACCACCA
This sequence comes from Gammaproteobacteria bacterium, assembly GCA_026706425.1. Taxonomy (GTDB): domain Bacteria; phylum Pseudomonadota; class Gammaproteobacteria; order Pseudomonadales; family Azotimanducaceae; genus VXYL01. Next base: position 1,655 of record JAPOYW010000228.1, on the reverse strand, counting down.
TCCGGTACTGGCTCGCCGGCAACCTGTGCCGTTGCACGGGGTACGACAAGATCGTACGCGCCGTGCAGGACGCGGCCCAAAGCCTGGCCTACGAAGCCTAAAGCGGGTCCCAAGGAATCAAGAGACTTTAAGGAGAGATCACGTGGCAGAAGCCCTAGACCTGAAGGCGATCGGCACGCGGCCGGTACGCCCCGACGGCATCGACAAGGTAACCGGACGGGCGGCGTTCGGTGCGGATCTGCACTTGCCTAACATGGTGCACGGCATGGTGTTGAGGAGCCCGCACGCCCATGCGCGCATCAAGAGCATCGACCTGACCCGGGCGCGCGCCGCCGAAGGCGTACTTGCCGCGGTGTCGGGTGCCGATTTTCCCGGCGGGGCGGGTGCAGGCGACCTGGCGAAGAACGTCATCGCCCGGGACAAGGTTCTCTACCACGGCCACGCGGTCGCTGCGGTGGCCGCCAAGACGCTGCTTCAAGCGGAGGCGGCGCTTGACCTCATCGAGGTCGACTACGAGGTGCTCGATCCGGTGATGTCCCTCGACGAGGCCATGGCGGACGGCGCCACGCTGGTGAACGAATCGCAACACACCAACGGCGATACGTCGAAGCCCGCTAGCAACGTCGCGGCCACGCAACGTTTCGAGCGCGGCGACCTGGAAGCCGGTTTCGCCGAGGCCGATGTCGTGGTTGAAACCGAACATCGCGTTCCCATGGCCCACCAGGGCTACATCGAACCCCACGCCTGCATCGCGACGGCGAACGAGGACGGCAAGGCGACCGTCTGGTGCTGCACCCAGGGACATTTCGACGTGCGCTCACTGACGGCGCAGGTATTGGGCGAGAAAGTCGGCAACATCAAGGTCATCCCGTCCGAGATCGGCGGCGGGTTCGGCGGCAAGACCACGATCTATCTCGAGCCGCTGGCGGTCAGGATGTCGCAGATGACCGGACGCCCGGTGAAGATGACGATGAGCCGGGAGGACGTATTCCGCGCCACGGGGCCCACCTCCGGCACTTGGTGCAAGGCCAAGATCGGCGACAAGAAGGACGGCACGTTCACGGCGGCGAGCGCATGGCTCGCCTACGAGGCGGGCGCCTTTCCGGGTGCGCCGATCGGACCCGGGTGCATGTCCGTACTCGCGCCCTACGAGGTGCCGAACCTCGTTATCGAAGGCAACGACGTGCTCGTCAACAAGCCCAAGGTCTGCGCCTACCGGGCACCCGGCGCGCCGCAGTCGATGCACGCCATGGAGTGCGCGATCGACGAACTGGCGCGCCAACTCGGCATGGATCCCATTGACCTGCGGCTGATGAACGCGGCTGCCGAGGGTACCGTGGCACCGTACGGGCCCCGCTTCCCGGCCATCGGCCTACGCGAGTGCCTGGAGGCGGCCAAGGTACACCCGAACTACAAAGCGCCTGTTCCGGAAGGTGCCGGTCGAGGCGTTGCCGTGGGGTTCTGGTTCAACATCGGCATGCAGTCGAGTGCCGAGGTACGGATTGCCGAGGACGGTGCGGTCACCGTGATGGAAGGCAGTCCCGACATCGGCGGTTCCCGGGCATCCATGGCGCTGATGGCGGCGGAGACCCTCGGCGTTCCCTACGAGCAGATCAAGGCCCACGTCGGCGACACCGAGAGCACGGGGTTCTGCA
>JAPOYW010000427.1 GCA_026706425.1 Gammaproteobacteria bacterium | reverse complement strand
CGGTGCCGTCCTCGGCCCGCGCTACACGAGCGAGCACTACGGGGAGGTGGCCCAGCTCGACCACGCCGCCATGATGGACGGCGACCGCCTGCACGTGTTCGCGGTGAACCGAAGCCTCGACGAGGACCTGCGGCTATCCGTCGAGCTGGACCGATTGATCGCGAAGGTGGTCGACGCCGAGATCCTCCACGCCGAGCTGCAGGCCGAGAACGATTTCGATGCGCCCGACCGTGTTTCGTCGGCACCCTTCGATGGCTGGGTCATCCAGGGTTCCGCCGAGGCCGTTCTGCCGCCGCACTCGTTTACGGCTACGACGTTTGCGCTGACCTGACGCGGGTCTCGCGGCCGCACTGACGGTCGAGCCATGCGTCGTCGAGATGCCCCGCCCGCCGGGTCCAACGCTGCTTCGCGACCTCCCGCCCCGCTTTGAAGTCCCCTGCGCGTACGCTGGCCGAGACCGCAAGGTCGATGTACACGTCGCGCTGCGCGTTGCTTCCGCCGAGCCGCGCCAAGTCCGGCAGTGTTCGCCGAATCAGGAGCGCGGCATCTCGGTACCGTCCCCCGCAATACGCCGCGATTCCCGAACAAAGGTCCGCGACCGCGCCCCCCGAGGGCTGCTTGCCTTCTTCGAGCAGCGTCGCGACACCCTGTTCGAGGTTCTTCATCGCTTCGTTGTCTTCGACACCCCCATAGACCATGGCGAGGTGCGTGTTGACGAAAGGGATGCCGGGTTTCGAGAACCGCTCTTCGACCAGGCGATGGATCTCTTTCCACTGTTCCGCATCGAGATCGCGGCCGGCCATCGAGGCCCGGAGCAGAAACGAAGCGCAATCGATCAACGTGAACATCGGCAAGGTCCGGGAAACCGCTGGACGGATGCTAGCCAAGTAGATTGCTTGGGCCCGCTCCATCTCGCCGCGCTGCAGAGCGAAGAGCGCCTGATGCCACGCCAGGTGCGCGTGCAGAATGGCACCGCGGTCGTAGCCGGGCAGCCACGCCTTGATGAACGCTTCACCCTCTTCTGCAGCACCTTGTTCGTAATAGCCGTGGACCCGGCCATGCGCGGCGTTGGCGTTGTCGGGTCGCAACGTCAACGCCCGGTCGAGCATCGGGATGCCGTCATCGCTTCGCCCTGCCTCCACTAGCGCCCAGCCGTACGATGCGAGAAACCACCAGTCGTCCTGCCCGTAGGCATGCGCTACGGTTTCCAGGAGTTCGACCTGACGCTCGCGGAAGTCGTTGAAGCCACCGAAACCGAACAGCCCGTAGACGCCCAGCGCGAACGATAGGGGTACCGCGTCGCGCGGATACACCGAGGCGTGTTCGCGCACCGCGTCGAGAGCCGCCATCGATTCGCCCTGGAACACGAGCGAGACGATCTCGGCGTGGCGGTGCTCGCGTTCCGGCAGATTCGCCGCCAGATCCCGGCCGCGCGCCGCGTAGTCCCGCGCCTGGGCGTTGTCGCCTTTGCCCGCCAATGCCCGGGCCTTGGCGCAATGCCCCAACGCGAACGCCGGGTCGAGGTCCAGGGCTTCGTCGATCAGGACGCCACTGCCCGGCTGCAGGGCGAACATGCGGTCAACCGCGTCGTCGTAAAGTTCGACGGCCCGCGCCGATTGCGACGTGATGCGTTGACCGAAGCGATCCTGGTACATGGCTGGATTCGATCGACTGATTGTTCCCGGTTCGAGGACTATGATACGTCGCCGTCAAACGGGCATCGGAACAGACATGGCAAGTCGCGCCACGCCTTCTCCCGAGGCGTCCCTCCCGCATGCCGTTCTGCTCGATCTCGGCGGCGTCATCGTGGACATCGATCCTCGCGCCTGCTTCGTTTCCTGGGCGCGAGCAGCCGGTGTCGACGTCGGCGCAATCGCCGCCCGGTGGGCCGTCGACGACGCCTACAAGGCTTTCGAGGTGGGCGCGATCGACTTCGATGGATACCTTGACAGCCTATCGCGACGTCTCGGCATATCCTTGACCCGCACCCAGTGGCAAACGGGCTGGAACGAACTGCTGCGCGACCTCTTCGAGGACGTTGCCCGGATTCTGCCGCTGGTTGCGGCCGAGATGCCGCTTTACGTCTTCTCGAACACCAACCCCGTACACCAGGAAGTCTGGCTGTCGAGATTCGCCAGTGCGCTAGCCCCGGTCCGGAAGATCTACACGTCCTGGGAAGTGGCCTTAAGGAAGCCGAACGTCGAGGCCTACCTCGCGGTCGCCGACGACATCGCCGTCGCGCCGGCGGACATCCTGTTCGTCGACGACAACGCGGAAAACGTGGCGGGCGCAAAGACTGCGGGCCTCGACGCTCGCCTAGTCAGGAGGCCGGCCGAAACGGTCGCCACTCTGCGCGGATTACTCGGCGAATGAGATGGCCGCCGGCGAGATGAGGACGTTGAACTGCTCGCACCAGATCACGACCGAACCGAAGTCCGCGAGGTCCGTGCCCTCGGGAACCGGGTAGTTCTGGCTGCCAGCGAACGACTTCAAGCGCCCCAGGTCGACGAACATCGTCCGTTCCACCTCCGTGTCCGCGGTGACTTCGGACAATGGCACCAGGTAGACGTGGAACTTCGGTCCCGGGCCCACCTCGAAGTCTGGCTCCAAGCGAACGAGGTCGTCGTACAGGGTCGCCGTACCGCGCCCGTAGTGAATCGGATCCGCGGGATTGGCGTGGATGAACGTCGCATGCGCCACGACCTCGCGTTCCGTCTTGCCCTCCAGCGGCTCGTTCACTTCCGGCGGCGGGAACAGATAGGGGAACACCAGGATCCCTACCGCGAAACCGAAACCCGTGCCGAGAACACCGCCCACCACGAATCCGATGACTAGGCGTTGCATTCTTAGTCGATCGCCCGAGCAAGGTCTGCGCTGGCCAGGTCTCGCCAGAGCGCGTCGGGAATCTCGGTCGCGAAGAGATCGAGGTTCGTCTCCACCTCGTCGATCGCCCGAACGCCCGGGATTACGGCGGCGACCGCCGGATGCCGCAGCGGATACTGCAGCGCGGCGGCACGGGGGTCGACACCGTGGGATTCACACATCCTGCGAATGGCCTGGGCCCGCCGCCACAGGTGCTCCGGCGCCGGCTTGTAGTCGTAGGTCGCGAAACGCCGCTCGTCCGTCGCGAGTATCCCCGAGTTGTACGGACCGCCGATGATGATCGACACCCCGTGTTCCTGGCACTTGGGCAGGAACTCGTCCAAGGGCTCCTGTTCCAAGAGCGTGAAGCGGCCGGCCAGCAAAAAGCAGTCCACCTCCATCAGGTCCATGACCTGGCTGCACACCCGCCACTCGTTGACGCCCAGTCCGATGGCACGCACCACGCCCTGCTCGCGGAGTTCCCTTAGCGCCGGCAGCGCACCGTTCTTCGCCGCCTCGAAGATTCCCGGCTGGGCGTCGCCGTGGGTCCAGATGTCGATGTCGTGGCAGAGCAGGATGTCGACGCGGTCGAGACCGAGGCGCTCGAGGCTCTCCTCCAGCGATCGCCTGACGGCATCGAAGGAATAGTCGTAGCGTATGGCGACGGGTTCGGCATCCCGCATTCCCTCGAAGCGCTGGCCCTCGGATTGCGGCACCAGCAAACGGCCTACCTTCGTAGACAACACGAAGTCGTCCCTCGGTAGTTCGCGCAGTACCCGCCCGAGACGCTTCTCGCTCAGACCGTGGCCGTAGAGCGGTGCCGTGTCGAAATAGCGGATGCCGCCTTCCCGGGCACGATGCATGATCGCGGCTGCCTCGTCGTCGGTGATGCGGTCCCCCACCGCGCCGAGCGGTGCGCCCCCGAAGCTGAGTTCGGTCACCTCGATGTCCGTGGCACCGATATTGCGTCTGGCGATCATTGCGCAGCGTCTCCGGATGATGACCAAGGAAGCATACGCGATCAGCG
>JAPOYW010000148.1 GCA_026706425.1 Gammaproteobacteria bacterium | reverse complement strand
GTTAGCGGCACGGGAACGCTCAAGCCCGTGGCGGAGCGATGGGTCTCGACAAAGGTAGGTGGAACCGTCGAGGAGATACTGGTGCAGGTCGGACAACGAGTCGACGCGGGAGCAGCCGTGGTGACGTTGGACAACCCCCAGCTGAACGAGGCTGCAGTGCAGGCCCGTCTCGCCCTCGCGCAGGCGAATGCGCGACACCGGCGTGAAATGGTGAGTTTGGCGCAACAGCGGCTCGACGGCGAGGCCCGGATCATGGATGCGCGTTCGAACTACGACGAACTGCGCCTGCGTCTGGAGGCACAGGCGCAACTGCGCGACAAGGGAGCGGTATCGGAGATCGACTACGAGAGCGTTCGAATCCGGACCGAACAGGCGAAGGCGCACTGGGAGTTCGAGAAACGCCGCTTCGCGGAACTCGCGGTCGCGTTGGATGCGGATCGGGAGGCCGAGGAAGCCGAGCTGGCAGCCCAGCAGGCGGCGACCGAACATGCCGAGGGGCAGTTGAGAAGACTGACGGTTCGGACGGCGATCTCGGGGACCGTCCAGACTGTCCAGGTCGAACTAGGAGAACTCGTGACCGCGCGCGGCCAAGTGGCGAAGATCACAGACATGAGTGCGCTGGGAGCAAGAATTCGTGTCCAGGAGTCCCTGGCAGGCGGCGTAACGCCGGGTCAAAGGGTCATGACGTCTGTTTTGGGACGCCAAATCGCAGGCAATGTGACGCGTGTGGATCCGGCGGTTGTCCATGGACGTGTTGCGATGGACGTGTCGTTCGACGACGAGTTGCCCTCCGGCGCGCGCCCTGACTTGTCCGTGGTCGCGACGGTAACAGTGGCTCGGCTCGAAGACGCGCTGTTCGTGCGCCGCCCGGCGAACGCCAGAAACGAAGGCATGGTCCGCCTATTTCGGATCGACGCCGGACGAGGGCGTGCAGTGGGGACAGACGTCTTGACCGGGCTGGGCACGTTGAAGCACATCGAAGTGCTGCAGGGACTGGAGGAAGGCGATGTGGTGGTCATCGGCGACATGAGCCCATACGAAGGGGTCGACGAGGTGCCGCTTCGTTGATCGGCGGTTTTGGATATGGCCAAAGAAAGTATCGATCGGATCAAACCCGAGGACCACGGTGCCGAGATCCCCGCAGTGCGTCTACGCGGTCTGGGCAAGGTCTTCGTTACCGAGAGGGTGGAAACTCACGCCTTGTCCGACGTTGCGCTCGACATTCGGCGTGGCGAGTATGTGCTCGTGCAGGGACCTTCCGGTTGCGGGAAATCCACGCTTTTGTCGATCCTGGGCCTTCTGGACCAGCCGAGCAGCGGCGAGTACGTGCTGCTCGGGCAGAACACAAGGGGATTGCGCCTATCAGAACGCGCGCGTCTACGCAACTCGGAGATCGGGTTCGTGTTCCAGTCGTTCAATCTCATCGAGGAGCTTACCGTATTGGAAAACGTGGAGCTCCCGTTGCGTTATAGAAAGGGACGGCAACGGATGTCGGGCGCGGATCGGGCGGCGCGCGCGATGGCGCTGATCGAGGACGTGGGCATCGGGCATCGTGCGGAACACTACCCCGCGCAGTTGTCCGGAGGCCAGCAGCAGCGCGCGGCGGTCGCAAGGGCTTTGATCGGTGAACCCTCGCTGATACTCGCGGACGAACCCACGGGGAACCTCGACCCCGTATCCGAGGACGCCGTGATGGAACTGCTGACCAACTGCCACGGCAAAGGGACAACGCTTTGCGTCGTGTCGCACAATCCCAAGTTCTCGGCGGCGGCTGATCGAGTGGTGAGGCTGTCGGAAGGACGGTTGGATGGCTGAGCCGGACGGCAACGTGGACTTACGGTACCGGCACAAATGTCTCGCACCGACGTCGGCAGCGCGTCGACGATGGGGTTCAATCCTCCACGAGCCACTCGCAGAAGGCCGCGTAGTGCGCCACTTGCCGAGCGCGTCGAAGTAGATGGGTTGCCGGACCTGCTCGGAACTTGCCGTTCTGACCGCGCGGCGGGTCTCGTAGAAACGCACGCACGACGCCTCGACGGGCAGCCCGGCAGTGATCGCTAGTAGTGGGGAAGGACGGGCATCCAACCGCCCCCCCCCCGCGCAAGGGGCGACGGCCCGCTATCCGAAGTAAGTGCTCGCTATGGCGTCGTGTAGCTCAATCAAGTGCACTTGGCAGTCGTTGATGAACTCATGCAATTCGACGCTGTGCGCCGTGCCACCCAACCGCGCGACATCGGTGTCCCGCAGCGCCTTGAGGGCGCGGTCGCAGGTGTCGACGGCGGCGCCGTTGCGGGGCAGTCCGCGCAGGCTGCGGCGGACGGAGTTCAGGCAACGCAGGTAGGAGCGGGGCAGGCGTTCGTCGTTGAACAGGAACTCGAGCACCAGCGGCGGGTCGACGGGTTCGCGCACGGACGCATGGTAGGCCTGCATCGCATAGAACGAACGCAGGACGCTACGCCACTGGATGTCCTGGAAGGGTTCGAGTTCGTGATGCCCGGCGATGAGGTCCACGGTGCGCACGTCGATGATGCGCGTGGTCATGTCGGCCCGTTCGATGTAGTTGCCGAGCCGCAGCAGTTCCCAGTGCGCGTCGTGCAGCATGTTCTGGGACAGGAAACCCTCGAGCTGCTGGGCGAGGCGGCTGATCTGGGTCAGCGCCTCGCCGCGGCGGCTGCGCGATTGCGCGGGAGTAAGCGCCGAGCGGGCGAACAGGTAGAGCTCGTTGATGTACTCGAAGGTGATTCGCGGCATGTTCTCGCGCACGGTGCGGGCGTTCTCGCGCACGCCGACGATGGAGTTGATGATCGATCCGGGATTGCGTGTGTCCGTGGCGAGAAACCGGCACACGTTGCGTTCGGTGGCCTTCCCCTTGCCGTAGAGGGACTCGAACAGCTCGCCGGAACCGGTGATGTCGATCAGCGGTCGCCAGCCCGGCGGCAGCCGCACGGGCAGATCCATGATGAGGTTGGTGTTGACGGTGACGAGACGTGCCGTGGACTCCGCACGCTCCAGGTACCGCCCGAGCCAGTAGACGCGCTCGGCGACGCGCGACAGCACGTTGGCGGTCACGACGGTTGTTCCTTGGTGGCGCGTTCCACGACCCAGGTGTCCTTGCTGCCGCCGCCCTGGGACGAATTGACCACGATGGAGCCCTTGCGCATGGCGACGCGCGTCAGTCCGCCCGTGGTGACGTAGACGTCCTTGCCGGACAGGATGAACGGTCGCAGGTCGAGATGGCGGGGTTCCACTGCGGTACCCGTTAGCGTCGGGGCGGTTGAGAGCGTGAGTGTGGGCTGGCCGATGTAGTTGCGCGGGTTAGCGCGGATCACCCGGACGAACTCGTCGCGTTGGCGTCGGGTGGAGTGGGGGCCGATCAGCATGCCGTAGCCGCCGGACTCGTTGGCGGGTTTGACGACAAGGTCCTGCAGGTTGTCCAGGACGTAGTCGCGGTGCTCCTTCTCCGCGCACCGGTAGGACGGCACGTTGGCGAGGATCGGCTCTTCGCCCAGGAAGTAGCGGATCATGTCGGGTACGTAGGTGTAGATCACCTTGTCGTCCGCCACCCCGCAGCCAGGTGCATTGGCCAGTGCGACGTTGCCCGCCTGCCATGCACGCATCAAACCGGGTACGCCCAGCATCGAGTCTTTGCGGAACGCGCGGGGATCGAGGAACAGGTCGTCGATGCGACGGTAGATGACGTCGACGCGTTCCAAGCCGCTGATGGTCCGCATGTAGACGCAATCGTCGTCACCGACCACAAGATCCGAGCCCTCGACGAGTTCGGCGGCCATTTCCAGGGCGAGATAGGCGTGCTCGAAGTACGCCGAGTTGTAGATGCCCGGGGTGAGAACGACGATTCGGGGCGTGCGCACGTCCCGGGGCGACAGCGAGCGCAGGCAGGCGGC
>JAPOYW010000600.1 GCA_026706425.1 Gammaproteobacteria bacterium | reverse complement strand
CCTCGCCGACGGAGTAGTCGGTGAGCGCGGTCACCGGCCCGGAGACCCGCCACCACACGTGGTAGCGCCCCTCACGGCTCGACCCGACCACGCACCAGGGGTTGCAGTCCACGTTGTCGAGCACGCCGGAGACCGGGCCGTGGTCCACGTCCAGCGCGAAGGAGCCGGCATCGCATGGCGAGACCGCGACGGGCCGGCCTTTGGCGACGTGCCTGCCGATGGCGGCGGGCGTGGCGTGGCGGGCGCGGACCGCCCGGTCCTTCCACTTGTGCATGGGTGCCTTGGAGATCGGGTCGATCAGGATTGCGCCGAGGTCGTGGAGCAGCCGCGCCTCGGCGTCGGTGACGCCGGCGTTCACACCGCCTCCCCTGAGACACGGCGAGACATATCACCGATGGGCGATGTTCCTCCCGGCGGTCGCCGCGATCCGGACGCCGCCGATCTCGGACAAGAGCACCGGCGGTCGCGCGTTTTCCACGCTTCGTCCACGGCGCCGGTCTCCGAAACCAACTGAGGCGCGGTGGTCGAAGGGTGGGAAACGCAACTCCAGCCCCGGCAGTTGAAAGGGGGCGATGTTCCGTCCTGACCGGACCGCCACCGTGATCCGGATCCGGCCCGGCTTCGGAAACGATCACGGGCGCGCGTTCAGGAGGCCGTCGCGCCCACTGAACGCGCAACGCGCCGATGGTCTCGCGCATGCCGACCGGCTCGCCTGCTAGAGACTATTCCCGGCATCGACGGTGCCTCGGCGACAGCCGTGACTCCCGAATAGGCAGTCAGGTCAGGGTCTTGAAACTCGCTTCGTAGTAGGCGCGGGAGCGAACGTAGAATTCGGTGTCGATTGCCCGTGCCGTATCGATTGAAGAATGCCCCGCGTGACGCGGGCGAAGGCCAAGTGCTTCGAGCGGCAGCGAGCGTGTGCGCAACGTCCGGAACGCCAACACCTCCACCGGCAGTTTGGCCGCGTTGTGCAGTTTCAGTCGCGTGGCGACGGCGCGCAGCTTGCCTTCGTCCACCACGTCGATGTGGGCGCACACGCTGTCCGCCAGCAAGCCGTTGAGCCGCGTCCATACCCGCTCGCGCTGGTCGTCGCTGTAGGCGTTCCAGCCGACGATCTCGTGCGCGTAGCGTTTGCAGCCGCGACACACGAGGTCGCCGTAGGTCGTTGAACATACGCCCACGCAGGGCGTTCTGCGCAACGGCCGAGTTGACGCGCCGGCGGTCGCGGTGTCGCCACCGCTGCCGGGGTCAGGCATGGTTGTGGAGTTCGATCACGGTGGCGTCGCCAACGATCTCCGCGTCCCGCCGCCGTTTCACCGTGTCGCTGCGAGTCTGCGACAATTGGGCAAGATAGTCTCCGTCGATGTCGCCGGTGACGTATTCGCCGTCGAATACCGAACACTCGAAACGCTTTAGCTTGGAGTTTCCCTCTGCGGCCGCCGCCACGAGATCTTCGATGAACTGGTAGACGAGCCAATCGACACCGATGGCTTCGGCAATCTGCTCCTCCGTGCGGCCGTACGCCAGGAACTCGTGCGCCGCCGGCATATCGATGCCGTAGACGTTCGGATAGCGGACGGGCGGTGCAGCCACGGCCATGAAGACTTTGCGCGCGCCCGCCCTTCGTGCCTGCCGCACGATCTCGCCGGTGGTCGTGCCGCGCACGATCGAGTCTTCCACGAGCAGGACGTTCTTGCCCTGGAACTCCAGTTCGATTGCATTCAGTTTCTGCTGGACCGACTTCGCCCGCTGACTCTGCCCGGGCATGATGAATGTCCTACCGATATAGCGGTTCTTGACGAAGCCTTCGCGGAACTTCACTCCAAGCGCGTACGCCAAGGGGATGGCACAGGTACGGCTCGACTCGGGAATCGGAATCACGACGTCAATGTCGTGCTCCTTTCCGAAACGCGAAAGGATTCGCTGCGCGAGTTTTTCGCCCATCCGAAGTCGCGCCTTGTAGACCGAAACCTCGTCCATGATCGAATCTTCGCGGGCGAGGTAGACATGTTCGAAGATGCACGGCGTATGGACGGCAGGGGGCGCACAACTCTGGGTGACGTAATTGCCGCCAAGATCGATGAAGATCGCCTCGCCTGGTTGGATGTCCCGGACGAAGTCGAAACCGAGGATGTTGATGGCACTGCTCTCGGATGCGACCACCACCTCCTGGCGATGCCCGCCGCTGCCGTCCTCCACCTGCCTGACCCCGAACGCCAACGGCCGGATGCCGTGACGGTCCCGGAAAGCGGCGATACCGCGACCGTTGATCATGGCAACGGCCACGTAGGCACCGCGGCAGCGACGATGAACCCCGGCAATGGCCTCGAACACCTGCTCCGGTCCCGGCTCGAAGACGCCGATCTTGTGCAGTTCGTGGGCAAAGACGTTGAGCAGTATCTCCGAGTCGGAAGTGGTGTTGACGTGACGCAATCCCGCCCGGAATACATCCATTTCGAGGCGCTTGGCATTGGTGAGGTTGCCGTTGTGGGCGAGGCTGATGCCGTAGGGGGCGTTGACGTACATCGGCTGTGCCTCCGCGGCACTCGATGTTCCCGCGGTGGGGTAGCGAACGTGGCCCACACCCATGTTGCCGCGCAGGCGATGCATGTGGCGCTCCTCGAAGACGTCTCGAACCAGGCCATTGCCCTTGCGTAGATTCAACCGGTCGGCATCGTCCCAGGTCACCATGCCCGCCGAGTCCTGGCCACGATGCTGCAAGGCGAGGAGCGCATCGTAGATCTGCTGGTTGACCGGCGAGGCGCCGACGATGCCGACTACACCGCACATGTTCGCTCCTCCCGATATCCCACCCGTCGGGTGTCGGCGATTCGACCTAGATGCCCCGGTGTCGAGGTTTCCAAGCCCGTGCCGAGCCCTTCGGGTGGTGCCTCCTTGCTTGTCCGCGGCAAAAGGCCCCCACCCGAGTCAAGTTTCGATGCCGTATTGTCGCCATCACTCGTCGGTCGAGGTGCCACCGCTAGGGGATCCGACACGGCATCCGTCATGAGATCGAACAGCTCGATCATTTCGTTTTCGAATGTCAACAGGGTCGGCGCAATCCGGGACTCCGCCCACCAGTCCCGGGACTCGGCAAACGGCCGCAGGAGGATCAGGGCCACCAGAACCACCGCGGCGCCCCGCAAGGTCCCAAACACCAAGCCTAGCGTCCGGTCGGTGCCGGTCAGGCCCGTCGACTCGACCAACCCGCCCAGAAACCGTTGTGCCAAGGCCCCGGCCACCAGGACGGCGATGAAGACGATGGCGAAACCGATCGCGGTCTGGAAGGTGGGGCTCAGATCCAGTCCCAGCATGGCGGCCACGAAGTCCGCGAACGCGGTTCCGAGCAACAGCGCCGCGACCCAGATCACCAGCGACAATACTTCGCGGACCAAGCCCCGCATGAGGCCGAACAACGCCGAGACGACGATGACGATTCCCATCACGACGTCGGCGGCGGCGAAGTTCCAGATGGTGGGCATCAGGGACTGAACCTCACCACCCGGGCACCGAAGTCGTAGCGGCGGTCGAGCTCGGTCTTCAGCCTCACCGCCGCGTCCCGTTCGATGACGGGACCCACCGCCACGCGCGTAGCCGGTTCGCCATTCTGCTTGACGTGCGACACGAACGCCGCATAGCCGTCGCCCTGCAACCGGTCGATGAGGCGCTCGGCGTTCTCCTGCTGACTGAAACTCGCGACCTGAACGGCCCATTTCAGGTCCGCATCGACCTCGGCATCATCCTCCAGCAACACCGCATCGCCGAATCGCGTCCCCGTGTCCGGGGCGTAGCCATCTTCGTCCACGGCCGAGTTCAGCGCGTCCCGGGCCGCAACGACCGGTGTCATGTCGGGCGGCGGTGCCACGTCCCGCTCCACTTCGAATTCGGCCGGTGCCATGGGATCGAGGTGCATGGGTTCGACG
>JAPOYW010000091.1 GCA_026706425.1 Gammaproteobacteria bacterium | reverse complement strand
CCCCTGCCCGCCTCCCGGACTAGCCGCACGATGACGTTGGCGGCGAGTTCGGACGAGACCTGCACGACGTCTTCTTTGTTCCCAATTGCCGCGACGAGTTCCGCGTAGCGGTCCGCGACGACACCTTCGTCGCCCGCGGCGACTGCCTGGGCATGTGCTTCGAGTTCGGCAGCGAAACCCGTGGTGCCCCGAGCCGCGAACTCCGTTTCCATGGGTTCGTAGAGTTCGTCGGTCGGATGCTTGGAGTGCGTACCGGCAGCCGCCTGTTCGCCGGTTTCGAACAACGCGTTGCCGACCAGAAGGTGGCCGCGCATCAGGCCGAGTCGGTAGAGGTAGGTAGCATCGTCCATCTGCGGCTCAAGCCGCTCGATCGTTCCGGCCTTATCGTCAGCGGGCAGTGAGGTGGGATCTTCAACGCCGCATGCCGCGAATGACACGCAGGCGATCGCAGACAGAATCCAACGTAACCGCGGGGTCATCGCCAACCCGCCCGGTCGTAGGTCTTCACCGCGAGCGCCTGATTGGCGCCGAGCACGGCCGCGTTGACCGCGTCCTCCTTGAATTCGCCGAGCCCCGCGATGGGTCCGGATGCCGGCCCGACCACGGGGTATTCGTTGTTGCCTTCCGAGAACAGGCGCTGGGCGTCGTCGCCGGTCAAGTATTCGAGGAACTTCACGGCGTTGTCCCGATGGGGCGCATGCCGGGTGACGCCGGCGCCGCTGACGTTGACGTGGACGCCCCGATCCTCCTGGTTGGGAAACAACACGCCCAGACCTTCGGCGACCGCCCGGTCCTGCGGGTTGTCGGAGCCCAGGAGGCGTCCGATGTAGTAGGTGTTGGCGATGCTGACCTCGCACTCGCCGGCGGCGACGGCCCGGAGTTGGGCCGTGTCGTTGCCCTGTGGCGGGCGGCGGAAGTTCGCCACTACGCCGTTTGCCCATTCGCTCGCACTTCTCTCGCCGTTGTGCTCGATGAGTGATCCGAGCAGAGACAGGTTGTAGATGTTGCCCGATGAACGCATGCAGACCTTGCCGCCGAGCGCGGGGTCGGCGAGGTCCTCGTACCGGGCCAGATCCGCTGGCAGTCCCGCCCCCTTGTTGTAGACGATGACGCGTGCGCGCTTGGACAAGCCGAACCAGTGACCGTCTGGGTCGCGTAGGTGCGCGGGAATCCTGTTGTCGAGTACGGCCGATTCGACCGGCTGAAAAACGCCGGCCTCCCGGGCCCGCCACAGGCGTCCGGCATCCACGGTGATCAAGACATCGGCCGGGGAGAACTCGGCCTCGTTGACGATACGTGCGATCAGGCCGTCGCTGCTGCCCTCGATGAGGTTGATGCGGATGCCGGTCTGTTGCTCGAAGCGTTCGTAGAGGGCCAGATCCGTGTCGTAGTGCCGAGCGGAATAGACGTTGACGACGTTCTCGTCATCCGCGGTGACCGCCACGGCGGCGAGGACGAAGCCTGAAGCCAACAAACGAGTAGGGGGCATAGCGGACGCACATGCAAACGAAAATCATTTGCGATTGTAAACGAATGTGTCACTTTGGTTAAACCGTGCCGTCACGAAATCACCGACGTCGAACCCCGGACGGTCGGCCATGCTGGCGCGCAGCGTCTCGCCGTCGCGCTCGACGAAGACCATGTACCGGTCGCCTAGGAACCGGACATCGGCGACTCGAGGTCCTTGACTCGCGGGGCGGAGCGACACGTCGTTGGGCCGCACGACGACGTCCACGGGGCCGTCGCTGTGGTTTGCCTGCCACGACAACTCGCCGAAGGTGGTGGCGATGACGCCGTCGCGCAAGGTGCCGCGAACGTGCTGCGCTTGGCCGAACAGTTCCGCGACGGTCTTGTGAGCGGGACGGTGCCAGATCTCATCCGGCGTCCCGGCCTGGACGATGCGGCCGTCTTCGAGGATGGCGATGTGGTCGGCGAGTTCCAGGGCTTCCTCGGGATCGTGGGTGACGAGCACGGTGATGCCACCGGTGGAACGAAGCGCTCGCCGCGCATCTTCCCTAAGCGTACGCCGCAGGGTCGCGTCCACGTTGGCGAAGGGCTCGTCGAGAAGGATCGCCCGGGGCCTCGGCGCAAGTGCCCGGGCAAGGGCCACGCGTTGCTGTTGCCCGCCCGAGAGCGTGTCGGGGTAACGATCGGCGAGCGCGGCGAGCCCAACCGACGCCATGCATGCCGCAGCGGTCCGACGACGTTCCGAGGAACCCATCGCGCGCAGACCGAACTCTACGTTTGCCCGCACCGTCATGTGCGGGAAGAGTACGTGATCCTGGAACACGAGCCCGATCGGCCGGCGCTCGGGCGGCGGCTCGCGGCCGGGTTCGGCCAGCGTCTCGCCGTCGAGCACGATTGTTCCCGACTGCAGGCGCTCCAGGCCGGCCGCCAGGCGCAGCAACGTACTCTTGCCGCTACCGGATGGCCCGAGCAGGCAGGTGATTTCTCCCGGCCGCGCGGACAACGTCACGTCCTGCAGCACGGGGTCTTCGCCGTAGCGGTGGCTGACCTGATCGAATTCGAGGGCCATTCGGGCCGAGTATACGCAGGGGCTCGGCGTGGCGTCGGTACCGGGAACGACCGTGGGACAATACGCCAATGAACCGTGTGTGGACCGTGGTTGCCTGGGTTGTCGCGACGCTCGTCGGGATTCCCATCATCGTGGTGGCGGCGGCACTCGTCACGCCCGAGAGCGCTTCATGGTCACATCTGCGCGACACGGTTCTCATCGACTACGTCGCCAATACCGTCGCGTTGACGGCCGTGGTTGGCGTGCTCGCGGCATTGGTTGGAATTCCCGCAGCCTGGACGGTGGCGACCCGCGAATTCCCCGGCCGGCGGCTGTTCTCCTGGGCGCTGGTGCTGCCGCTTGCGGCGCCCGCCTACGTGGTCGCGTACGTGTACACCGATCTCCTGGAGTTCGCCGGGCCGGTGCAAAGCGCATTGCGCGCCGCGACAGGCTGGGCGGCGGGGGACTACTGGTTCCCGCCGATCCGCTCGCTGCCCGGTGCGGCTTTGGTGTTGAGCCTGGTGCTCTATCCGTACGTCTACCTCTTGGCGCGGACGGCGTTCGAGGCCCAGGCGGCCTCGCTGTTCGAGGCGGCTCGTGTGCTGGGCGCCCCGCCGCGGCGGGCATTCGTGGCGGTCGCCCTGCCTGCGGCTCGCCCAGTCGTCGCCGGGGGAATCGCGTTGGCGATGATGGAGGCCGTCGCCGACTACGGTGTCGTCGACTATTTCGGTGTGTCGACGTTCACGACCGGCATCTTCCGAACCTGGTTCGCGCTAGGCGACCGGGCGGCCGCGCTTGAACTGGCGGCCTGGCTATTCGTGCTGGCCTTGGTGCTGGTACTCGCGGAGCATGCCGCCCGGCGCGGACGGTACAGCAATCCGGTCGCACGGGACGTGGCGGCACCGCGGTTGGTCCTGCGTGGTTCGCGCGCGGTCTTGGCGATGGTTGGTTGTTCGATTCCGCTGCTGCTGGGTTTCGTCGTGCCCGTGGCGGTCTTGGCAAGCCACGCGGCTGCGGTAGGCGACCCGCTTTTCAGCCGGGGCTTTGGCGCTTTCGTTACCAACAGCGTGGTCGTGGCCGGTGCGACGGCGGGCGTGGCGATCGTGTTGGCGGTCTGCTTGGCCTACAGCGGACGCTTGAGCGGTGGGCGGTCGACGGGACTGGCACTCCGCGCCGCAACGCTCGGCTATGCATTGCCCGGCACCGTGGTCGCGGTGGGCGTGCTGGTGCCGCTGGCATTCCTCGACAAGTCCATCGCCCGATTCCTGGCCGGACACGGGGTCGATGTCGGCCTGTTGCTGACCGGAACGGTCGCTGCCCTGGTATTCGCCTATGTCGTTCGATTCCTCACGGTGGCGTACAACGCCTGCGACGGCGGGATGGAGAAGGTGCATCGCACCTTGGACGCCG
>JAPOYW010000644.1 GCA_026706425.1 Gammaproteobacteria bacterium | reverse complement strand
CAAGGCGCGGGTATGGCTTGGCGACCTGACCAACGCGCCATACCGGACGTACTGCGACGGCGTGCGGGCGATCATCGAGTATCTGCCGGACCATCCGGACGTGTTGGTCGACGCCGTAGCGTGCTTCGACCTCAAGCAGCGGCGGTATCCCGAACAGGCCGCGTCGCTGTTGGCGAGGGCCTTGGAGGTCGATCCCGGACACCGCGGAGCCTTGGAGATGCTGGCTCGGAAGGTCTGGATTAAGGGAGATGACCTCGGCGTGGATGCTGCAACGCTGGACCGGCATCGGCGGACCCTTTACGAGATCGCCGAGGATGACAACGGGAAGATCGCCGCCGCCGGTTACATCCACGCGGCTGCCGTCGGTCGCAGCGACCCGAACGCCGCTGCCGCAATCCGCGAGAAGGTGCGCCGCGACTTGGCGTTCGACACGTTGGACTACGACACGGAACACAGGGCGGACAGCCTGCAACGGACGTGTGGTGACGACAGATTGTACGACCTCGACCTCGAAGCCCTGTGCCTCGATGCGCTCGTGTCGCTCGCTCGCTCGGCGGCTGACGCGGGCGACGCCATACCCGACAATGTCCTCGACCGCATTGGCGACGTGCTCGACCGCTTGCGGGTGCCGCATGCAGTAGGGGGGTTCCGCTACAGGTCATGGAGAACCGGTCCGAAGACCGGCGCCGTGGCAAGGCTGAAGGCCGTTCTCGATGCCCATCCCGAGCCGTTGCGGTCGTCGGAGCACTACCGGGCGCATGCGAGAACCGCCGCCGATTGGGCGGCCCGCATCGGTGCTCTGCGCCGCGCCGTCGACTTGGACTCCGGCAATTTCGCCGCCCAATGCGACTTGGCGGATGCGCTGGCTTGGACCGGCGAACGAGACGAGGCCCGGTCATTCTACAAGAACGTGGATGAGGCGACGGTGCCGCCGTGCGACTTCGAAAGCGCGCTGGTCACTCTGGATGAACTTGACCGCCAAGACGAGATGCTGCTCCGGGTGACCCCGCCAAGGTAGACCAACTTGGACTGCTTAGCGTTCTTGCGGTTTCCATCTTGACAGTTGAGCAAAATTTCTCACCTAGGAGTCCGGGACACACGCGAATCGGTCCTACACGGGGCCGGCCGGAGGGGCAGGCGGCACCGCAGCAGGCGGGAACCCATACGCAGGTAATCGCATGCAGCTGCGCCGCCCGTCGCCGAAGGCGCGCTGCCGCTTGCGGAGCACCGTCGTCCGGGCCAGCCACCGGCTCACCCCGTCCGGACGGTCTGCCGCCCGCCCGGCGTCCGCCCCGGCCATGGCCCGCACCAGACCGATGTAATCCGCCAAGGTGAAATGGGGAGGCGGCCGCCGGCGCGGTCGCGAGGGGCCGGCCTCCTCCGGGTCTGGTTCGGGGCCGGATAATTCCTCGGGGGATTCCGCTTCGGCCGCTTCGGTTTCGACATGGCAGGAATCCTCCTGCGCGGCCTCCGCCCGGTCGCCTTCGGACGGGCTCCCGGACGCGATGTCCGCCAGATCGAACGTCACCGTTTCGCCGTCGACGCGCGCCTCGATCGAGACGACCGCAGCTGGCGGCGAGTCGGCTGCCGCGGGCCATCCGTCGAGGCCGGACACCACCGGCCGCAGGTAGTCGGCCAACGCCCCGGCGCTGTTCACCTGCAGGCGCTCGCAGATGGACGTGTCGCGGATCTCCTCGATGTGTTTGGCCAGCTCCGCCCGCACCGGGTTGAGGTCGACGTACGCCATGGCGGCGACCAGCGCCTCCTCGGTCAGCAGTGCGCCCGAGTAGAAGCGCTGCTCGAAGAAGCGCCCGGTGCAGTCGTCCTCGAGGTTGGCGCGCCGGGCGATGGGCTGCTTGAGGTGCTTCATGAAGTGCGACATCGAGCCCCTCGTCGGACGGAATCGCGTATGTCCGCAGTCCCGGCTATTGTGTCCGCAGTCCCGCCTATTGTGTCCGCAGTCCCGGCTATGTCCGCCGTCCCGGCGCAAGCCGGAACCCGGCGGTGGGACCGGCGCTGTCTTTGTGGGTCTTTAGGCGGTCCCCGGTCGGTGTCGACAGGAAATACGACGAGCAGTTCATCTGCGGCGTGATATGGACGGTCGTGGAGCTACCGTCATGGTGCGGCTGCTCAGGGAACGTCGAGCAGAATCGTCACCGGCCCGTCGTTCACCAAGGACACCTGCATGTCGGCACTGAACTCGCCGCTGGCGATGTCCGGGCAGGTTTCTCGAAGCGCTTCGACATAGCGGTCGTAGAGCTCCTGGGCTTGCGCGGGAGGCGCGGCGGGTCCGAAACTCGGTCGGTTGCCGCGCCGGGTGTCGGCGGCCAAGGTGAATTGGGAGACCGTCAGCACGGCGCCGCCGATTTCGAGCACGGATCGGTTCATCGCTTTGCTCCCCTCCGGAAAGACCCGCGCTGCGAGGGTTCGTTCCGCCAACCGCCGGGCGGCGGCGTCGTTGTCATCGCGGAACACGGCAACGAACACGACGACGCCCCGGTCGATTCTCGCGATCTCGCGACCAGCGACCGATACGGACGCCTCGCTCACTCGTTGCAGCAACGCGCGCAAAAAGACCCCCTTTTGCCGTCGAGAGTAAAATAGCGTCGATGCGGATGCATGACAAAATGATCGAAAACGCGTGTGTCCGTGTGACCGGGATCGTTTGATCCAATACGCCAACAGGCGTATCTTACTTTCGACTTACAGATCTGCTGGGACCACCCATGCCGGAATCCGAACGCGTCACCACCACGGTCTCGACGAAGGGCCAGGTCATCCTGCCCAAGGCGATTCGCCAGTCGTTGCGTTGGGAGGCGGGTACCCGACTCGTCGTGGAAAGCACGCGGGAAGGTGTGTTGTTGAGACCCTTCCCAAGGTTTGCCGAAACCCGTCCGGAGGAGGTCTTCGAAATCCTCGCCTACGACGGACCATCCAAGACGTTGAGCGAGATGGAGGCGGGCGTCTTGGCGGAAGCCAAACGACGACATGCGGGCGATTGATACCCATGTTGTCGTCCGTTACCTGACGGGCGACGCCGCCGCGCAAGCCGCACGAGCGCGCGCGGCTGTTGATGCGGACGATGTCTTTGTCAGTACGACGGTGCTGCTCGAGAGCGAATGGGTGTTGCGTAGTGTCTATGGTTTCACAAGCGAGGATGTCGTTGCCGCGTTGCGCGCGTTTGCGGGACTGCCGACCGTGTTAGTAGAAAGTCCCGTCTTGCTTGCCGAAGCCTTGGAACGCGTGGACCTCGGAATGGACTTCGCCGATGCCCTGCACCTCGGTGCGGCCGGGCACTGCAACATGCTGCTCACCTTCGACACGGGGTTTGTCGAAGCGGCCCGTAGCGAAGCCGTGAAAGTCATGCACCCCTAGTGCCTCCTTGATCGGAAATGGACATGCATGACAAAACAGCGTACGTCCCGAAGCGAGCAGCCGCCCTGATTTCCGGTGGCCTCGACTCCATGCTGGCGGCCAAGGTCGTTCTCGACCAGGGCGTCGACGTGGAGGGCGTCAACTTCTTCACGGGATTCTGCGTGGAGGGACATACCCATGCCATCCGCAAGAAGGACCGATCTCGCGAGAAACGCAACAATGCGCTGTGGGTCGCGGAACAACTGGGCATCAAGCTGCACATCGTCGATGTCATCGACGAGTACAAGGACATCGTGCTGAACCCGAAGCACGGCTACGGCGCGAACCTGAACCCCTGCCTCGACTGCAAGATCTTCATGGTCAACAAGGCGCTCACCCAGGACGTACTGGATCGCGGCTTCGACTTCGTGGTCACCGGCGAGGTCATCGGTCAGCGACCCAAGTCGCAACGTGCCGACACGATGCCTGTCATCGCCCGGGAATCGGGCGCAGGCGACCGCCTGCTACGCCCGTTGTGCGCGTTGAACCTGCCGCCGACGCTCCCCGAGCGG
>JAPOYW010000320.1 GCA_026706425.1 Gammaproteobacteria bacterium | reverse complement strand
CGGTTTTCTCTTCGAATACACGGCGCGGTATTCGAACGAACTCGAAAACGTCGATGTGTCGGCCATCGTGGGGTTCCCCGTGCTGCAGCCCTTCGCGCTGGGCCTGGACTTCGAAGCCGGCGAACTGTCGCTCACGCCGGCCGCCGATACCGACCTGCGCCAAGCCGAGCAGGACGCCGCCGTCGTCATCCAAGGCGTGCGGTTGATCGACAACCAGGTCCATGTGCCTGTCTCCTACGACAACGGCAAACGGGCTTCGATGACGTTCGGCACGGCCGGCTACCACACCTATCTCAACCAGCCGATCGCCGAACGCCTCGGCAAGCCCGCCGGGGATGTGGACGACGTAGCCTTCGGCGCACCGCCCGCCCTCGGCTTGTCGGGCATGGTGGCCCTGTTCCCGCAGCCCTTTGACGATCCTCCGGAAGACCTCGACGTGGAATGGCTGCTGCGTTCGGGGCTGGGGCTTTGGTCCGCGTATCGCCTCGAGATCAACCCCAATGCGGGATATCTTGCACTGACACCGCAGAAGGACAGCAACTACTCGGAAGCGGATGCCGCCTTCTACGCTGCGGCTGCGGCCGAAGACATCCCCGCGCTCAAGGCCTACACCCAGACTTGGCCGGAGGACCGCAATATCGAAGAGGCGGCCGGACGGTGGTTCGACATCGGCCTACGATCGAATCTGTCCGACGACGCGCAGATGGAGGCCGTTGCGACGGGCTTGAGCGTGACTCCCGAACGGCGCAAGACGCACTACGTATCGGGGTTCGTGTTCCCCTTATTCAATTCGGAGTCGAAGGACGAGCGCTCAAGCCTCGTCATCGCGCTGTGCGAAGAAGCGCTCGAATACATCGGCCGGTCGGACCGGCCGGCGCTACGCCAGAACATTCAATTGATGCTCGGCGACCGCTACCTGCACGCCGGCAACGCCCACGATGCCTGGAAGACGTTCCTGTCGGCGGCGTTCTACGGCGACCCGCGCCTGGACGGCGTGGTCCGTCACGAACTCGGTCGGGCCTACGAGGCCTTGGGCCGCCATCGCCGGGCCTATTCGAGCTACAAGCGCGCGGCCGCGGACTTGACACCGACGCCGCCGCCCATGAAGGAGAGTGCGCGCGAAGCCCTTGCTCGGCTGCGGCCCCTGCTCGATCCCGACGATCCGTTGCTCAAGGAGGAAGCGTCAAGTGGCTGAATCGGGTGGAAACACGCCGGACGGGCGGATCCCCGAGACGGGCGACCACATCGCGCCCGTCAGGGCGCGCGGTCGCCCCTACGGGGGGGCGTCCCAACCGGATGTTGCTGCGGACCTTGAGCAGATCGTGATCCGGGGCCGGCACCAATTGCGCGCCTGGGCCACGAAGGAAGCGCTCGGTAAGGCGTTTGCCCACCTGTTCCCCGCCGCGCTTCTCGTTCCGTGCCTTGCCCTGATCGGCAACCTGATCGGCCTGGTCGGCCCCTCGCTGTGGCCGTTTGCGACTGTCACCACCGTGGCACTTGCCCTCGTCGCACCCTTCGTCATCGTCGCGGTCTATGCACTCGTCGTCGTACTGCGCGAGAAAACCGACCGCCGCGTCTGTCTTGCCCTGTTCGACAAGCTCCTGGACTTGAGAGGACGCCTGCAAGCGGCTGACGAGTTTCTGTCCCGGGGCCCGGCCAGCCCGTTCGAACACGCCGTGATCGAGGACGCGGGGCCGTTCGCTCGTCAAGCGCTAGAAGCCGAGTTACCCCGGGTGCGCACCCCCCCGGCTGTGCTCAAGGCCCGCCGCCGGCCCTTAGGAGCCGTTTCAGCACTCCTCCTCGGTGCCGCGATCTTGCTCGGCGAGGCGCCATCGTTGGCGGTCGACACCCCCGTCGCGTTAGTCGACGAGCTACCGACCGAACTCCTCGCCTTAGCGGAGACCGTCGCAGAGGAGGAAACCGAGCCGCCGATACCCAAGGAGTCCTCCCGGCGCAGTCTGGACGGCCGGCGCACGGCCGCATTGAGCGAACCCGGTTCCGAAGGCGAACGCGATCGCGCGGCGCGGTCGCAGACGGGTACCGGCGATACGCGCTCGTCGTTCGCCAAGAGCAGCACGGCCGCGTCGTTGGCACGCCAAGCCGGCAAGGCCGCCGCAGGCGCCTCGGGCGAGGGATCGTCGAAGAAGGAAGAACCGCGCGAGCGGCCCGCCAAGCCGCGCCGCGAAAACCCGAGCCGTCCCGAAGAGGCCAAGGAAGAGGAGCCCGAGACATCCAAGGGCGTGAGCGGCGGGACGGGACGCAGTTCCGGCAGCCGAACCTCCTCGTCCGACCAACCGCCGGCGGACGACAAGGCGCGCAACGACGAAGCCGAGGGCGATGCC
Source organism: Gammaproteobacteria bacterium (assembly GCA_026706425.1). Taxonomy (GTDB): domain Bacteria; phylum Pseudomonadota; class Gammaproteobacteria; order Pseudomonadales; family Azotimanducaceae; genus VXYL01. The sequence continues at coordinate 1,589 of JAPOYW010000320.1, read as the reverse complement.
ACCGACGACGCCGAGGAAGAAGAGGACGAGGAGCAGAAGGGCGCATCGACGAGCAAGCCCATGCTGAACAACCGCAAGGCCGCGGTCGACCGCTCGCTGAGCCCGTCGGGCTTGAGCGACCGGGAGAACGACCAAGCCAACGGTCGCGGCGGCCCGAGCGGCCTGAAGAAGACCCGGGGGGTGGCGGCCATGCTGCTCGGCGTGCCGATGCCTGACCATCTACGCGGCAAGTCCAACCCCGGACGCATCAAGGTCGAGCGCGAACGCGCCGACCCCGAACCCAAGACATCGCTTGCAGCCGACGCCACGAACCGTGGCAGCCGGCAAGAGTCCATCGGCTACCTGCCCCATCTGGCCCTCGCGCCGTGGATGCAGGATACGGTCCGGGACTATTTCCTCGCGGAGCGTGCTCGCGACCTCGCGGGATCCGATTCCGCACCCACGACGACCAACTAAGGGACAACATGACGACAGCAGATGAGGCGCGCGCTCGTGCCACGGAGTTCAAGGCCGTATTCGCCAAGGTCAAGGCCGAGGTCGGCAAGATGGTCGTCGGCCAGGAACACGTCGTGGACGGCGTCCTGACGGCGATGATGGCCGGAGGCCACGTGCTGCTCGAGGGCGTGCCGGGTCTCGGCAAGACCCTGCTCGTCCGGACACTGAGCGAAGCCGTGAGCCTCGCCTTCTCCCGGATCCAGTTCACGCCGGACATGATGCCGGCGGACATCCAGGGCACGATGGTCCTCACCGAGACCGCGAGCGGCGGACACGAACTCACCTTCCAGCAGGGACCGCTGATCGCCAACCTGATCCTCGCCGACGAGATCAACCGGGCGACCCCGAAGACCCAGTCCGCCCTGCTCGAAGCCATGCAGGAGAAACAGGTCACTGTGGGCCGGCGCACGATCCACCTCGAGGAGCCTTACTGCGTGATGGCGACCCAAAATCCGGTCGAGCAGGAAGGCACCTACCCGCTGCCCGAGGCCCAACTCGACCGCTTCCTGTTCAAGCTGATCGTGGGCTACCCAGCGGAGGGCGAATACCACGCCATTCTCGACCGCACCACCGGTGCCGACGAAGTTGTCATCGAGCACGTCACCAACGGCGAAGAGATTCGACAACTCCGGTCCACCGTGCGGGCCGTAGCGGAGCCCGAAGCCGCGCGAACCTACGCGATCCGCCTCGTTGTCGCGACCCAGCCGGGCAACGACCTCGCGCCGGCGAGCGTCTCCGAATGCGCTTCCCTCGGCTCGAGCCCCCGCGGCGTGCAGGGGTTGATCCTGGCCGGCAAGGTCCAGGCCCTGCTCGACGACCGTTTCGCGGTGAGCGCCGACGACATCCGCGCCGTCGCACTGCCGGTACTGCGGCACCGGATACTCTTGAACTTCCGCGCCCAGGCGAACAACGTCTCCGCCGACGAGTTGGTCGAAGACGTGCTGAAGTCGGTGAACCCACCACACTCAATCGCTGCCTGACCAAAGAACGTGGGGAGACCGGCAAATCGCCGAGAATGCGAAGCATTCTCGATCGCGTCCGCCAGGACGCGCCATCGCTGCCTGACCACCGAGTCATGCGGCCAAGCTCGTCGG
>JAPOYW010000624.1 GCA_026706425.1 Gammaproteobacteria bacterium | reverse complement strand
CGGGTCCGGGAGGCGCTGACGCTCGCCTACAACTGCGAGTGGGCGAACCGGGTCTACTGGCACGACGGCATGGCGCGCAACAACAGCTACTTCATGCTGTCCGGCATGCAAGCCAAGGGGTTGCCGGGGGAAGCGGAACTCGAACTCCTGGAACCGTTCCGCGGCCGGATACCGGAGCGCGTGTTCACCCATCCCGTCGAGTTGCCGCAGAACCGCCCGTTCGGCCGGAACCGCGAGGAACTGGAGAGGGCCCATGCACTGCTCGTCGATGCGGGCTGGGTGGTGCGGGACTTCGTGCGCGTCAACGAGGAGACCGGCGAGCCGTTGACGTTCGAGTTCGCGGTCTCCTCCATCGCCCATGAACGGATGCTGGTTCCGTTCGTGGACAACCTGAAACGGCTCGGCATCCATGCGGTCCTGCGCAGGATGGAGAACAACCTCATGATCAACCGGCTTCGCACGTACGATTTCGACACGACGATCCGCAAGTTCTACACGTTCAAGATTCCGCAGCCGGCGCGGTTGCGCAGCCAGTTCACATCCCGCTATGCCGACCCGCCGAACATGACCAACTACGCGGGTATCAAGGATCCCGTCGTCGACTTCCTCGTAGAGAAGGTGATTGCCGCCACCACGGAAGAGGGAATGAACACCGCCGGGCAGGCGCTAGACCGGGTGCTGCTGTGGAGTTTCTACCTGATTCCGGAAGGCTATCCGGTGGGGCGCAAGATCGTCTATTGGGACCGCTTCGGCCATCCGCCGTTGGGCATCGAGCACATGAACTGGACCGGGTTCCCGCACTTGTGGTGGTTCGACGCCGCCAAGAGTGCGCGGGTGGACGCGTGGCTTGCCGGGCATGGCGAGTAGATCGGCAACGCGGCGGCAACGCGTCCTGGATGCTTTGAAGGCGTTTGCATCGGTCGTTGCATCGTCGTACATCTCGCGCCGGATCGCGCTCATCTTGCCGACCCTCGTCGGCATCCTACTGGTCAACTTCGTCATCATCCAGGTCGCCCCGGGCGGTCCCGTCGATCAGGCCATTGCCCGCCTGCAGGGCGAGGGCGTCGCCGCGACTGCCGCGATCGGCGGGGGCGGGGACGGCGGCCCCGCCGCGCTGGATCCCAGTACGCCGAGCAGCTACGAATTCGCGAGAGGGATTGATCCGGACCTCATTGAGGAACTCGAACGACAGTTCGGCTTCGACAAGCCGGCCCACGTGCGCTTCTTCAAGATGCTTGGCGACTACTTCACCTTCGACTTCGGGACGAGCTTCTACCAGGACGTGGCCGTGGTCGACTTGGTTGTCGAACGGCTTCCGGTGTCCCTGTCGCTCGGCGGTGCGACGCTCCTGATCGTGTACTTGGTGTCGTTGCCGCTCGGAATCGGCAAGGCGATCCGCGACGGCACGTCGTTCGACGTCGCTACGAGCGTGTTGATACTGGTCGCCTACGCCATTCCGGGCTTCGTCCTCGCCATGTTGCTGATCATCCTGTTCTGCGGCGGCGAGTACCTGGACTGGTTTCCGTTGCGGGGATTGACATCGGAGGATTATGCCGCACTCGGCATCTGGGAGCGCCTCAAGGACCGCGCGTGGCATCTCGCCATGCCCGTCGCGGCGATGGCGGCGGGCAGTTTCGCGACCTTGACGATGCTGACCAAGAACTCGTTTCTCGATGAAATCGGCAAGCAGTACGTGCTCACCGCCAAGGCCAAGGGTTTGACCTCTCGACGGGTTCTCTACGGGCACGTGTTCCGCAACGCGATGCTCATCGTCATCGCGGGATTCCCGGCGGCCCTGCTCGGCATCCTGTTCACGGGCGTGATCTTGATCGAGGTGATCTTCTCGCTGAACGGCATCGGACTGCTCGGGTTCGAGGCCATCATGACCCGGGACTATCCCATCGTCTTCGGCACGCTGTTCATGTTCACGCTGCTCGGACTCGTCACGCAGTTGATCGCCGACATCACCTACACGCTGGTCGATCCCCGGATCGACTTCGAAACCCGGGGGACGTGAGCGTGACGTTCAGTCCGCTCACGCGACGCCGGTGGGCCAATTTCCGCTCCAACAAGCGGGGCTACTGGTCGCTGTGTCTCTTCCTGGCACTGTTCACGGTGACCCTCTTCGCCGAACTCATCGCCAACGACAAGCCGTTGGTGATTCGGTACCAGGACAGCTTCTATTTCCCGTTGTTCGAGACATACGCCGAGACCGAGTTCGGCGGCGTGTTCGAGGTCGAGGCGGACTACCGCGAACGCGTCGTCCAGGATCTCATCGCCGAGGCGGGCGGCTGGATGATCTGGCCGCCCGTTCGGTTCAGCTACGACACCATCGACTACGACCTGCCCGGCGCGGCACCGTATCCGCCGTCACGGGAGCACTGGCTAGGCACCGACACGGTCGGCAAGGACGTGCTGGCTTCGCTCATCTACGGGGTGCGTCTGTCGTTTCTGTTCGGGCTCGTCCTGACGTTTTTCTGCTCGGTCATCGGTGTGTGTGTGGGTGGCCTCCAAGGATATTTCGGCGGCAAGATCGATCTCTTCGGTCAGCGCTTCGTCGAGATCTGGGCAGGTCTGCCGACGCTCTTCATCCTGATCATCCTGGCAAGCATCGTGGAGTCGAACGTGTTCTGGCTGCTTGGCCTCTTGGTCGCGTTCGGATGGATGTCGCTGGTCGGCGTGGTTCGCGCGGAGTTCCTGCGCGCGAGGAACTTCGAGTACATCGAGGCGGCCCGCTCCCTGGGCGTCGGCGATGCCACGATCATGCGAAGACACGTCCTGCCCAACGCGATGGTGGCGACGATCACGTTCCTGCCATTCATCCTGACCGGATCGATCACGGTGCTTACCTCGCTCGATTTCCTCGGGTTCGGGCTACCTGCGGACTCGCCCTCGCTGGGCCGCTTGTTGGCCCAGGGCCGCGCCAACAGCATCCACGCGCCGTGGCTCGGCCTCACCACTTTCCTGACCGTCGCGACCATGCTGACGCTCTTGATTTTCGCGGGCGAGGCTTTTCGTGACGCCTTCGATCCGCGCAAGCATCCGGCGTCTGGGCCGATGCAGCGGCACTTCTGATCTGGTTTGGTGAGTCAGCGAAGCGGTAGACTGTATGAAGAACTAGCGAGTGTGCAGCCCGAAGGTTGGCGCCGGCTCGCGCCAAACCAGAGGCCATGGGGACCAGCTAACCGTGCCAGCGGAGTACGGCGCAACCCGGCAAGTCCGCTGGCTAAGGCAATCATGGCCTACCGTGACGAAAGACTCGGGAAAGTGCTTGGACCTAGTGCGTGTTGCAGGGGGAAGATGGTGGACGACGAGCGAGCTAAGGACGTCACGATCCACGTATCGGATTCGGCGCTGATGCACTTGCTGCTGGCGGGCATGGAGTCCTACGACGTTCGATTGTACGGAGGTAAACCAATCAAGAGAGGCAAGAAGAAGCCAGTTGAGACGGCTGGCCTTTTGTGGGGCTACACCGTGCAACGAGACGACATGGATCATGTGATGGTGGAGCATGTATCCACCGACACCTATGCCACCCGCTCATATTGGGATGTTGAGCTAAACGACACCGTGATAGACACCAAGCGCCAGATCATACGCGACCGATGGCCGCACCTGCTCATGATCGGCGACTTTCACACTCACCCATACGAAACCTACAAGGACGCGAAAGAGGTCAAGGGATGGGAAGCTTCGCCGAAGACATAGAGTGGCAGGAAGACCGACGCCCTGATGACTGGAAGGGTAGTTGTGTGGCTCTCATCCTGACTATGGCCAAACTTGAGAGAGTCCACGGAGGCGGCATCGATCCCGAGCGGAAAGGGAATAACGTCCTACACTGGCAGCAGTTGGGCGACTGTCGGTTTTGGCTCTCGGCCTATGCGGTAGACCCTGATGGCGATAGATTCAAGATGTCGCCGGATGGCAACGGTGCTCGCGACAAGGT
>JAPOYW010000400.1 GCA_026706425.1 Gammaproteobacteria bacterium | reverse complement strand
AGGGCAACGAGGGCGCGGGACCGGGACGGGCCCGCCCAGCCGCCAACGACGTCCCGACCGAGGTAGTAGTACGCGTGCTCGAAGTAGAGCTGATAGAGCCTTAGACGGTCGGTCCCGCCGAATTCGTCCAGAACCCGCCGGGGCTCTATCCCCTCGGGAACAGTTGAACAGAACGGCCCGCCGCACCTAACCGAGTTGACCACGCCCACCACTATCATACCCAGCGAACCGGTCACCATCGTGAAGACCAACGCGAAAACCATCGCGATCATACGTTTCCCTATCCTGTTGACGCGGGTAGCGGACGCCGCCCGAAGTCCCGCTGCCCAACGCCCCCAGGCCCGAGCCAAGACCGTCGCCACCCCCGTCGCCGACGTGAGCAGGACAACCGGGGCGATGGACAACAGGAAGCGATCATGGGACGACGTGACGACCCACGTCGCCACGCCCGCCAGACTCGCCAGCGCCAATGCGCCTCGCACGACGTCGGTGATCGCCTTCGCGTCGGCACCCCGCACAGCGCCGACCCAACGGCGCGCCAACAGCGGCATCGCCAGAGCAGGCGCCACCAGCAGCCACTGCAGCGCGTTCAGACCGGACCTGGCATCTGCGCCAGATCGGCCGCGTTCCACGACCAGTGCCCGAACACATTGCCGCCCAACGGGTGGAACGGATCCCCGGACACCAGGAAGTTGCGCAGGTACCAGAATCCGCCCACGACACCAGCGAGCAGGCCTGCGGCGAACACGGGGCCGAATCGGCGGATCTTCGGCACTGCGGCCACCGCGAGCATTGCGAAGGCGGGGACGCCGACCCACGCCTGCACCTTGATGCCCAACGAGACCCCCATCAGCAGGCAAGCCAGGCATAGCATCCGGCCGTTGGCGTCGACAAGCGCACGACCCAGGCAATGGTAGGCGAAGAGCGTGAAGACAGCGGTGCCATAGCCCACGTAGGCGGAAACCGCCGCAGCCGGCGCCGAATGTATGCTGGCGGCGAACGCCACGTACAGGGCGCACGCGAGGAGCGCGGCGCCGCGCCCGACCCAGATGCGACCGAGGAAATAAAGTCCGAGGACGCTGAGAGCGGCCGACGCCGCGTGGATGGCGTTGGCGAGCCGGTCGTCCCAGGCGAGCAGCGCGACGGCGTAGAGCAGATGGTAGTAGTGCGGATGCAGCGGCACCTGCAGATGCTCGTTGACCGCCAGCCGCCCGGTGTCCGCGAAGAGCCGGGCCTGGGGCAGGTGGTAGATGTAGGAGTCCCCGCCGAAACTGCCCGTCACCGCGCTCACCAGCAACGGCAGCGACAGCAGGCAAACAACGGCGACCGCAGTCGCGTTTCGGTGCAGCACGACCTGAAGCCGGGCAATCCCGTCGCGAAACCGAACAGGCGCCGCACCGGGCCTGCGGCGCGCCATGGCCAGGTTCGCGGCCAACGCCACGGCAAGGACGACGGCCACCGCTCCCGCGTTGAGCCATCCGGCAGACGCCAGAGCGGCCAGCACAACCATGCAGCCCGCCATGCCGGTCGCCAGCGTCAGCAGACGCCGCTCGGCGCCCCGCGGGAGATCGTCGCCCAGAATCAACCAGAGAACCGGCCGACCGATCAGCAACCAGCCGACGCCGAACAGCATCAGCAGCCCGAGGGTGGCGACGATGTAGGCCCCGGTTGCCACACTGGTTCACTCGGAAGCGCACGGCGCGTCGGCACAAGACTACATCAATCGATGCGTGCTGATCCTTGCTCTTGTCTGTCGAATACAACGGCGACGCGCCGTGGAAGGCGGCGCTGGAGATGCGCGATCTGGTCGCGCCGGCGCCCGCAGCGCTCGCGCCTTGCCAGCCGTCGCAGCGCCCGCCGGCTCTTACAGCTTGCATGATGCGTCATTGGGGCATATTCTCGTCAACATGAAACGGAATAGCGGTGGAGTGCGCGACGCCTTGAAGTCGAGGACGATCATGGCTACGTTGGCATTGGCGGCGCTGGCCTGTTCTCCCGCGACGGCGGCGTCCGTTCGCTCATTCGACCTTCCCCGGTCGGGCGACTCGACGGCGGTGCGTGCTGCCATGGAATGTCTCGACGAAGATGGCTGCAAACTCGGCCTCAAGTGTGGCGAACCCGACACTAGGGGTGCCATCGATTCCGACGATCCCGACCACTACAACCGGGACAAGGCGGAGTTCGGCGAGCAGCTTTGGACGCGTTGGCAAGCCGATGCAAGTCTCGCATGCGAGGTGGAAGTCGAAGGCAGGACCAATATCTCGGTGATTCGCGAGGACCGGGTCGAGGCCAATGGCGAATGGACTGCGACAGGGCGACAAACCGAGCGTAAGTGGCGGGATGGATCGGTGATCGGGCAGTTCGGCGGCACGAACGAGGACTTCCCCTTCGTCGTTGCGGACGGGTGGGGCTCATGCCGACCTGCCCGCGAGGGGATGCCGTGCCCGGACGCGAGGCATATCCGGCGGACCTGCCGGGACTCGGTGGGCTACGCAGTGATAGGGGACGGTCACGGCGTTCCAGAGAACCAGCGTCCATACGAAGTCCAGACCCGGATCTTCGCAGGTGGTTCCCTGGATCTCTCAAGCCGTCTTTACGATGTCGCCGGACAGACGGAAACGGGTCAAACGACCGCTTGGTTCGCTTCGCACGGGCTTGTCGAAGGATCGTTGGATCCCACCGACGAGGCCGTCTACCGTGCTCCTCGGGTCGACCGCCCGCAGAAGGTAGTGGTTACCGCCACGGTGTACTACGGGGACGGCCCCAGATACTGCGCGACAACCTCGGTCGAGATCGACGTCAGGCCGGGGCCGTCTAGGTGAGGCAAGACGCTCCCATGACTCGGTGCCTGTGCGGATTTCGCGGCGTGTCTGTGTCCATTTGGCAGTACCGTAAGGGCTCAACGCCCCGAAACCCTAGCAGGCCTCCGCCGTCCGCAACCGCCGTTTCGAGAGTCGCCTTGACGGTTGCGGCTGTGCTGGCCGCCGCAGGCGTTGCCGGGGAGGTGTACGAACTGCCGCGTTCAAGCGAAGAGGCCCGCGTCAAAGCAGAGGGCGAGTGCGTCGACGACCAAGGATGCAAGTTTCACTCGCTTTGCCGCGAACCGTCCGAATGGGTCGAGGTCGAGGTCGAGGCGGGCGACTTCGTGATGTTGGGCTCCGTGGACGGTGGTCAAGTGTTCACAACCCCTTTGATTCCCGAAACTCCCGACGCCACCTTGGCATGCGCACTGCGTGTCGACGGTAAGGCGAAGGATGTAAAGGGCGTCGTCGAACATCGACTGGGAACGGACTGGAAGTCCGTGGAGCGCGAGCCGTTGCAGGGGATTGGAATGATCGGGGTGCCTTACGACGGAATTGCGATCGGGTGGGGCGACTGCCGCCCCGCCTACGAGGACGGTGCCTGCCCCGACCGGGAACACCTCCCCGCAGTGGACTGCCCCTATGGCGAGGCGCCATGGCATGCCTTCATCGGGGGCGAGAACCGTTATTACGACCCCCTAGTCGACGACCTCTATTCCTCGGGCGCACTCGAAGGCGAGACGATCCACTTCCGGGGATTTGCGGCCCACTTTCCGCCCGCCAATGGGGGCACGGCGTACTGGCAGGTCGCCCACGGCCGTTGGCAGGCGGCCACCGACGCCGAACACGACGCATTCGAGAACTCGGCTCTCGTCTACCGGGCGCCGCAGGTCTGGTCGGACGAAATCGAAAGGATCACCGTCACCCTCCAGTCGGAGGACGGTTACTGCGCGACGACAACGATCAAGTTCAAGATCAACGACCGGTGATGGGTCATTTGGCGTCCCCGCCGATCGCCTTGGGGCGCTCAGAAGGTCCAGATCAGACTGACTCCGAGGCCGACTTCGCTGGCTTCCAGACTCGTAGGCACCCGCACGCCCAAGTCGTCGAAGACGACGAGCTGCGACGCGCGACCGTGTTCGACATAGC
>JAPOYW010000029.1 GCA_026706425.1 Gammaproteobacteria bacterium | reverse complement strand
GCGCGCTCGCCTGGACCAGCGCGTGCTCGATCTCAGAACGGAATACGAAGCCGCGTTGGAACAGAGCGGGCCCGGACCCGGCTAGAGAACGGACTCGACGTTCACCGGCAACACGAGTCGGGCTTGGGCACCGCGCCTGTCCAACCGGTTCCGAAGGGTCAGCGACCCGCCGTGGTTCTCGGCGATGTGGCGACTCAGCGTCAACCCGACGCCGGTACCGTGCGGTTTCGTCGTGTAGAAGGGCACGAACAGGTTTTCCGTGTCCGCCAGGCCCGGCCCTTGGTCCACCACGAGAACCTCGACGGTGCCGCCGTTTCTAACCCATCCCACCGCAACACCGCCACGCGCGTGCGCCTGGAGGGAGGCGTCGACTGCGTTCGCCACCAGGTTGATCAGTGCCTGTTCGAGTTGGTCTCGATCCGCTCTCAAGGTGACCTTGGGCCCCCGGCGCACACAGACCGGCAGCCGGCTCTCCAGCGCGACGACCCGATCGATCCAGGCCTCGACATCGACATCGGCGAGCACCGGCGGCGGCAGCCGTGCCAATTGCGCATACGTCCCCATGAACCGACGCAGCGAGTCCGATCGCGTAAGAACGATATCCAGCCCTCGCTGGGCATCCGGTGCCCAGTCCGGGCGGGGTTCCCGCTCAACCAGATCACGGACGCTCGCCGCGATGGACGAAATCGGTGCCAGCGAGTTGTTGATCTCGTGGCTCAACACGCGCACCAGCCGGCGCCAGGCTTCCCGTTCCTCGGTGCGCAGGGCCGTCGACAGGTCCGTCATCACCACCAGGGTCAAGCGCTCCCCCTCCATGCGGATGGCGCTGCGCCGGATCTGCCAACGCCGACTGCCCGTTGAGTCCTCCCGCGCGATCGTGCGCGGCGCCTCCCCTTCAAGGGTCTCCTCGAGGCCGAGCTCCGACGCCGCCTTCCCAGGGAGTGCGCCGGTGACGTGGCCGGTCAACCTCTCGGCTGCTTGATTGGCCAACCGCACCTGACCCGTGGCATCGAACGCGACGACGACGACATCGATCTCCTCCAGGACGCGACGAAGGAGATTGGTCGCCTCCACGGCGCCGAGCCGCTGTTCGCGAAACATGCGCTCCAGGGCATTCACCTCGGACAACGTCGCGGCCATGGAGTCCCCCCCGCCTTCGTCCCGGGCGCGCATCGAGAATTCGCCCTCGCGCAGCGCCGCCAGCATGTTGGCGACCGTCGCCATCGGTCGGTTCACGCGGACCCTCAGGTAGTGCGCAAGGCCAATCCAAGCCACGAGCAGAGCCAGACCAAGCGTCCACCGAAGGCCAGCGGGGTAGTCCCCGATCAACAACAGGACGAATGCAAGGGCCGAGGCCGGCAAGCCAACGAGCAACGCCAGCAGAAGAGTCCGTTGGTCAAACGTCAGCCGCGCTCGTCGCATGAAGGTCACTCGCTCGTTGGCGTCGCCGACGCTTCCCGCAGCGACCGCGAAGCGGTCGCGTCATGTGCGAGGCAGGCCGTGGCGCTGCACCTTCCGGTACAGAGCGGTCCGGCTCAGACCGAGGTCGCGCGCCGCCCGGGTCATGTTGCCGCCGTGCCTCTCCAGTGCCTTGCCGACCAAGATTCGTTCCGCCTCCGCCAAGGTCAGCGTCTCGAACCGCAGTTGACGCTCACCTGCACTACGCAGGCCCAGGTCGCCGCTGCTCACCCAAGGGCCTGGAGACACCAGGACCGCCCGTTCGACCGCGTGCTGCAGTTCTCGTACGTTGCCCGGCCACGGGTGGCGCCGAAGGACGTCCATGGCTTCGGCGTCGAAACCGTCGAATTCCTTGCCGTAGCGCATTGCCTCCCGGGCGAGGAAACGCACTGCCAGGGCTTCGAGATCCTCCGGTCTTTCGCGCAGTGGGGGCAGATTGATCTCCACGGTGTTGAGGCGGTAGAGCAGATCCTCCCGGAAGTCGCCGTTGCCGATCGCGGCTTCGATGTCCGCGTTGGTGGCGGAAAGCACCCGCACGTCGACCTTGCGGGAACGGGTCGACCCGACGCGTTGCACCTCGCGGCTCTCGAGAACCCGCAACAGCTTCGCCTGCTGCCCATAGGGCACATTGGCGATCTCGTCCAGGAACAGCGTGCCCTGGTCGGCGAGTTCGAAGCAGCCCGCCCGGTCGCTCTTCGCATCCGTGAACGCGCCCCGGACATGCCCGAACAACTCGCTCTCGAAGACGCCTTCGCTGAAACCGCCGGCATTCACGGCCAGAAACGGCTGCGAGGACCGCCGCGACGAGGCGTGCAGCCACTTCGCGACCACTTCCTTGCCCGTGCCGTGTTCGCCGGTGATCAGTACATTGGCATCCGACGGGCCGACGCTGGCCATGAGGTCGAGAATCGGACGCATGGTCCTGGACTGCGCCACGAACTCCTGCATAGGCAATTCGTTGCGGTGACGATTGGCGTCCGCGAGGCGTTGGTTGTGACGTTTGGCCTTCCCCAATTCCAGCTGAGTCCTGATAGTGGCGATCAGACGGGCGTTGTCCCAGAACTTCTCGATGTAGTCCTTCGCACCCCGGCGCATGGCCTCCACGGCGCCATCGACGCTGCCCCAAGCAGTCATCACAACCACCGGGAGATCCGGATCCAGTTGCCGTACCCGCCCCAAGAGGTCCATCCCCTCCTGCCCCGACGTCGTGTCGCGGGTGTAGTTGAGATCCATCAGCAGGGCGTCGGGCGGTCGTTTCTCCAGAACACGCACGACCTCATCCGGAGAATTCGCGGCGTCGACGAGGAAGCCCCCGCCCTTGAGGAGCAGGCGCAGGGCTTCGACGACGTCGGCCTGGTCGTCCGCAACGAGGATCCGAGGTTTGTTCTCGCTCATATGACCATGCCCACTCACCGGTCAAGAGGACGACGGAGTGTCGCGCCGACACCCGACCGATGTCACTCAATCCGCAGGGCGTCCATCGGCTCAAGCCGTATCGCTCGTCCCGCCGCAATCCAGCTCGCCAGCAACGCGGCGAACACAAGCAATCCCGCGCCGACGAGGTATACCAGGGGATTGGTTGGCGCAACACCATACAGAACGCCCTGCAAGGCGTCGCCCGCCGCGAGGCTTGCCAACAAGCCCAGCCCGAGCCCAATAGCAAGCAGCTTCGCGGTCTCCTGCACGATCGTCCGACGCACCTTCGCGGGCGTTGCCCCGAGCGCCAAGCGGACGCCGATTTCACTGCTGCGCCGCGCTACCAGGTAACCGACGACGCCGTAGACACCAACGACAGCCAACGTCAGCGCCGCCGCCGCTGCGATTGCCAGCAGCATCAACAGGAAACGGGTCTGCCGCAAGGAGTACGCGAGGACTTCGCGCATCGTCCCGGCTTTCTCGACGGCGATTTCCGGGTCTAGGGACTTAAGAATCCGGCGCAATTGCGGCAGGACGGCGGTGGGTTCCGACAACCGGGTTCGAACCACGATGGTCATTGCCCCGTAGTACCAAGGCGGCTGGCCCGGAATCTGCACCAGCGGGTAGTACACATGCACGGTGGGGTCGTCCGTCAACGAGGCGCCATAGACGTCCCCGACGAGCCCGACGACCGTATACCAGGGCGCACCTCGGCCATGGGGCGCCAAACGCTTGCCGATCGGGTCCTCGCCGGGCCAGAACCGCTCGGCGAAGGCCTTGCTCACCACGGCACTCCCGCGCGCGGGGTCCGCGAAGTCCTCCATCTGGTGCGTCCGCCCGCGCAGCAACGGGATTCCCATCGCCTCGAAATAGCCGGGTGTCACCACGTCCTGGTCGGCGCAGGTGGTCAGTTCCATCGTGCCGATACGTTCGGCAACAGCAGCATCCGCGAACCCTTGACCGACGCATCCGCCGGTTGCGAACGGGATGCTGGATGCGGCGCCGACGACGTCAACCCCTGGCAGCGCTCCAGCCTGCGCCCCGACCTCTCGCAGCAGATCCCACCAGCTCGCGTGGTCGGAATAGCGGCTGGTGGGGTACACCGCGG
>JAPOYW010000110.1:3315-3990 GCA_026706425.1 Gammaproteobacteria bacterium | reverse complement strand
TGGCGGTGACCTATTCGCCGTTTCGCGAATTGGAGACGGGCCAGTTTCCGGTCGCCAACGACGAATCAGTTCACATAATGCGGACCTACAACGTCGGTGCCGTCTGGCGGTTCGGCACTAGCCACGAGTTGGACGTCACCGTGACGCGCTCCGAATCCCAGCAGGCGTCGGTTGCGTGGCGCGCCACCTACCACCGAACCGAGGCTGAACCCACCGCGGCCGAGTTCTATCGGATCCTGTCGAGTCCCGATCCCAATGAAGCATTCAATCCGTTTGGCGACGGCTCGGTCCAGCCTGCTGATCTTTCGTCGTTCCTGATACCCAATTTCGACATCGGGGCCGCACCGTCACCACCACGATGGAGGCGGTGCTGCGCGGCAGTTTGCTGGAGATCTGGGGCGGACCCATCAACTATGTCGTGGGTGTCGAGGACCGCACAAGGACGATTCGGCGCGACTGGGCATGGTTTGGCGACCGAGGCAGGGAAAGATACAACACCTGGGACGCGTACTATTCCGTGCCGGAACCTGAATCCGGGCTACGGGCGGAGTTCATGGAACTGGGCTTTCCGCTCGTCGGCGAAAAGAATGATCCGATGGGGTGTTCGAGAGTTGTACCTGAGCCTGCAGGCCCGGCGCGACACGCATACCTTCAATGGGCCGCAGGGCGGCGTAG
>JAPOYW010000110.1:0-3305 GCA_026706425.1 Gammaproteobacteria bacterium | reverse complement strand
CGATTTCGAACCGAACGCATTTCGAGCCTGGAGCCCGGGTGTAGGATGGGTGGACGCTTGGGGACTACAGTACGATACTCTCGAAGGCACGCCCAACATTCTCGACGTCGAAAAGCAGGACGTCACGCCGCGGATCGGCCTTCTATACAAGCCCATGGATTCTGTGTTCGATACGACTTGCATGCCGTCCTGCCCCTCGATGCCCACCCGAGCAATTCGGGAGTGCTATGCCGCATCGCCGAGTTCGCCGAATCCCGCTGGCCCGAGTTTTGCCGCGCACAGCCGCTGTTGAAGGCGGTATACGAAGACCGCCCGATCGAGGTGTTCCAACGTCTGCTCGAGTTGGGCTACGGTTTGCCGGAGCACTATTTCCCCTATCCCGGCTATACCTTTCGGGACGTCCGAATAGCGCTGGCCGTCCAGAGATCTCAACTGTTGCAGGAGATTGCGGCGGGTCGGCAGGTGAACTCAAGACTGGCGGCTGCCGCCTATGAAATGGAGTTTCCGGAAAGGCGGGTGCGTAAGCCCACGCGGGCGGACTCCGAGATCCAGGCGCCGTTGCTCCAACATCTGCGCCAGCTTGATCCCGAGAACGATCTCCACCTGGCCCGGTTGATCGAAGCATGGCTGTATCTGGGCTATACGGCTCGCGCCGAGGAAGCGGTCGCCGGCGCGTACCGGGCGTCGCCCGACAGCGACTACTGGCGCCTGGCGTATTTTCAACTGCTCAAATCGCGGCAGCGGTTCCGGGAGGCGGTAGCGGTGGCAACAGCCGGCCGCGTGGACTTTCGGGACATCGAGGTCTATCGGTCAGAGCTCGCGGCGCGAACCGCCAATGCATTCGAGCCGTTCGACCGGGTTCTCAAGCAATTGGTCGACCTCGGCGATCAGCAGGGCGCTTCGGAGTCGGCCACGGCGTATCGCTGGGCGTCGAAGGATCTTGCCGAAGCGCTCTGCGCGGGAGATCCCGAACAAGGCCGGCGGGCGCTGCGCGAAGCCTGGCGCAAGCTCCTGGTGCCCCTCGAATCGTCCGGGCATAAGACCCCGGGTAACGACAGTCTTCAACTCACCGCATCCCTTCTGTTTAACGCCCCCCTGCCACGCAACGCCACGGCGGAAGTACCCATGCAGCCGCGCACGCTGTTCGACGCGGTGGCGGAGTCGCCCTACGGCGCGGAGGAGCTCGAGGGATTTCTCCGGGCGATGCCGGACGAGATTCGAAAGGGATTCCATCGGCTCTACGGCTATCTGGCCGAAGCGACTGCCGGCGGGCAACGCCGGAAGGAACTATGGGTCCCGCCTTCGCGAGCAGACAATCGACGATCACGAGTTCACCCTGTGGATGCTGCTGCGCGAGAGGCAGAGGAGCGATTTCCTCCCGGGCGAGAGGGAAGCGTTCGAAGAGCGTCTGTCCTCGATGGCCGACCCGTCGCTGTTCCAGTTGGTGTTGGCGGCCCGCGTGTTCGTCGCCGGGGGCGCGGTGGACAAGGCCGGCCAGCTCTACCGGCTTGTGGCGGCGCGAATGAGTCCTCCGGTTTGCCACTAGGCTCGCGCGGGGTAGTAAGCCTCGCTTCCTGGGCCGAAGACACGGGAAGTTCCCCCGACGTGCTGTCAGCCACCAGCCATCAGATCGCTATGCCAACGAACTGGGTGTTCCGTCCATCGAATAGGTGCGAGCCGCCGTCCGATGGAATAGGTCGGCGCGTTCCTCTGTCGATAGTCCAAGCTCAATTGCGATCCGCTTGAAGGCATTCCAGAGGTTGCCGTACGAGCAAGACAGTTTGTCGACCGGGAAGTTCGACTCGAACATGCACCGGGACGACCCGAAGCACTCGATGACGTGGACTACGTAGGGTTGCCAGGCACGGGCGAGTGCTGCTGAATCCGGCGGGCTGTCCTGCCTCTCGAAGCCGAAGCCGTAGGTGACCATCCCGCAGCCGCCGACCTTGACGACGATGTTCGGGCAGCGCGAGGCGGTCTCGATCCCTGCCTTCCACTCCTGGAACAACCGCCCTTCCCGGTCGCCTTCGTACGGCCCCATGGCGATCGGACCACCGATGTGGTTAAGAATGATCGTGGTACCGGGAAAGGCGTTCGCTAGGTCCGCCACCTCGCCTAGCTGGCCGTGATATCCCCAGCAGTCGAACACCATGCCAAGCCGGTCGAGGGCCGCGAAGCCCTCCCGGAATGCCGGCGCTGCGAGCAGTCCTTCGGTCCCCGCAGTGGGATGGTGGGACATGGGCATTTCAGGAGAGGCATGCCAGCCGTGGGCATGGCGGATGCCGCGGAAGTTCCGGCCTGCGGCTCGGTGGGCCAACAGAACCTCCTCCGCTTGCGCACCGAGGGTGAGGTCCGCAAAGCCAACGATCGCCCCGCAGAACCGTACACCCTCGCCGTAAAGACCCGACGCCGCCATCGCCGCGGCACCTTGCACGAACTCGGTCTCGCCCACCGGCGCGAATGGCCCGCCGCTCTCCCGGTACATCGAGCGGCACTCGACGAACACCGTGTCGACGACATTGTGCCCCGCACCGCGGATGTCCTCGACCAGGTCGTCGGCCAGGTAGCGAAGCTGCTGACGGGCGTCCCGGGCCAATTCCGGGCGCGGTCTTCGATCCCAAAGGTGGTGGTGGGGATCGATGATCGGCTGCTCGGGGTCGATCGGCTCTTCGAGCGTGCGCGCCAGCCAGCGCTTGAGGTTCTCTCCTGGTATATCCCGTGGCAGTTCGGCCATGTCCGGTCCACACTACGTTCGCGTTACGACGATGATAGCCGGTACCGCCTGCTCGAAATCGGCATCGGCGAACGGGCGCAGAATGCAATGCATGTCTTCTACAAGGTTCCCTACCTGGTTGGGTTGGCGGACACCGAACGCTGGACGAACTCGCTGACGCGTTGTTCGGGGTGTAGAGAATCCCCTCCGCGTAGCGGCGAACGGGGCTGATTGAGTAGCATCCGCAGTCCGTTTGCAGGCCACGGAGCCCGAATTGACCACCCCCGCATCGTGGAGCGATGAGACGATCGAGGCAGCGCTCGCTGAAGCCCATATACCATCCCTGATCAACGCCTTGGTGCATTTGACGAGCGACGACTCGCTGATCCGAGGCGATGAGCGGCCCACGAGCCAACTGTTCGGCGACGCGCAAGGCGGCATTTCGCCCGAACACCAGGAAGCGACTCGTACGCGGGCGCTGGACGCACTCAAGGCCCACCGAGACGCCGGCTTCCCCGATCTGCCGCCACCCTCCCCGGAACTGGTCAAGGAGATGGTCGACTTCATCACCGGCGTCGAACTGGACGAAGCC
>JAPOYW010000024.1 GCA_026706425.1 Gammaproteobacteria bacterium | reverse complement strand
TCGAGTCCGATGCCGTATTGTCGTCATCATTCGTCCCGCCACGGTGCCGCCGCTACTCTCCTTGTCCGCGGCAATAGGCTCGCGCTCGAATCGAGTCCGATGCCGTATTGTCGTCATCATTCGTCCCGCCACGGTGCCGCCGCTAGAGGTCGTCGCGGATGTCGTCGCGACCGTCGACCCGTTCGAGAACCATGTCGTTCATCGCCCCGCCCTTGATGGCCATGGGATAGACATGCTCCTCGGGGTCGATGTGCGCGTCGACGAATACCAGGTCGTTCTGGTGCTTGGTGCCGAATACGTCGGCCATGACGTCGTCGAGTTCGTCGATATGGTCGACCCGGTAGGCAACGTGGCCGAACGACTCCGCGAGGGCGGTGAAATCGGGCAATGCATCGCGGTACGTGCTGTGCGAGTGGCGTCCGCCGTACTGCATGTCCTGCCACTGCTTGACCATGCCCAGCGCCTGGTTGTTCAGGTTGATGATCTTGATCGGCAGCGCGTACTGCATGCAGGTGGATAGCTCCTGCATGTTCATCATGAAACTGCCCTCGCCCGTGATGCAGGCCACCACCGCGCCCGGATGCGCGAACTGCACACCCATCGCGGCCGGCAACCCGAATCCCATCGTGCCCAGTCCGCCGCTGTTGATCCAACGCCGGGGTGCGTCGAACTTGTAGTACTGGGCCGCGAACATCTGGTGCTGGCCGACGTCGCTGGTGACGAAGGCCTGACCCTTGGTCGCCCGGTATACCGACTGCACGACCTGCTGGGGCAGCAGCGAACCGTTCAGGCCCTTGCGGTGCCGCTGGTCGTGGTCGAGTCCGTGATCGTTGCGCCAGCCCTCGATCCGGCGCCACCAGTCCGCCAAGGCGCGCCGGTCCAGGGCGTCGGGATCCGCCGCCAACTTCGCCTCGACCACCCGGTCGATCTCCGCCAGCACGATGGCTGCGGAACCGACGATGGGGATATCGGCATTGATGATCTTGGAAATGGACGCGGGGTCGACGTCCAGATGGACGATCTTCGCGTCCGGGGCGAACTTGGCCGGATTGTTGGTCACACGATCATCGAAACGGGCACCGACCGCGAAGATGAGGTCGGCGTGGTGCATGGCCATGTTCGCTTCGAAGGTCCCGTGCATGCCCAGCATGCCGAGAAACTGCTCGGCGTCGCCCGGAAAGCCACCGAGTCCCATGAGCGTATTGGTGACCGGAAACCCAAGCCGGTTCGCGAGCCCCGTGAGCTCGCCCGCCGCATCGCCCTGGATCACGCCGCCGCCGGCATAGATGACGGGACGCTTGGCGGCCAAGAGTGCTCCCGCGGCCTTCTTGATCTGACCGCTGTGACCGCGCGTTGTCGGCGAATACGAACGCAGGGACACCGACTCGGGGTATTCGTAGTCGAAGAACACGTTGGGATCGGTGGTGTCCTTGGGCACGTCGATCACCACCGGGCCCGGGCGTCCGGAACAGGCGATGTAGAACGCCTCCTTCACGATTCGGGGAATCTCCGCCGCACTCCGGACGAGGTAGCTGTGCTTCACCACCGGACGGGACACCCCGACCATGTCCGTCTCCTGGAAGGCGTCGCTGCCGATGAACTCGTTGGCGACCTGCCCGGAGATCACCACGATGGGGGTCGAGTCCATGTACGCGGTGGCGATTCCGGTGACCGCGTTGGTGGCCCCGGGACCCGAGGTGACCAGGACCACGCCCGGCTTGCCGGTTGAACGCGCGTAGCCGTCCGCCATGTGCGTGGCGGCCTGTTCGTGGCGAACCAGGATGTGCTCGATCCGCTGCTGCTTGAAGATCGCGTCGTAGATGTGGAGCACGGCACCGCCGGGGTAGCCGAACACGTACTCGACCCCCTCGTCCTGCAGGGCGCGAATGAGCATTTCGCCGCCGCTGAGGCGTTCGGTCATGCCGCCATCGCCTTCGAAAAATGGGCGCGTACTATACCAGCACCTCTCCGACCAACCGACCGCGTGGGGTCGCCCCTACGAGACTTGTTCGTTTGTTCCAGGGCAGGGGAATCAATGCCGGGGTCGTGGCCTGGTAGTCGCGGTAGCCGGGATACTTGGCCACCGAGATCGACTCGCCTAAGCGCATGGCCGGAATGAACTGTGCCGTCAGGGCGATGAAGCCAAGCGCCGTCCAATGCAGCCACGCTCCCGAAGCCGCTACGAAGCCCGTGTCCACCAAGACGACAAGGCAGTAGACGGGCGGACAAATGGACCACAGCCGATCCACCCAGGAGACTTCGCGGGCGATCAACGACAAGACCCACGCGGACGCCGCGAGGATCAGGCATACGACAAGGGCGGTCCCGAAGGGGGTATCGAAAAATGGATGATCTATCCAATCCAGCATCGAATCCTCTCTAATCCTCTTTCCGCGCGAGCCAGACCAGCGCCGCGAAGCGCCCCGTGTGTCCATCGCGCCGGTACGAGTAGAACCGCCTGTCGCATATCGTACACAGGGACGACGGAACGATTCTCTTCACGCCACCACGCCGCAAGCGCGACACGATGAGCGCTGGCAGGTCCATGCGCCACTTCACCGCGTCGCCGCAAACCGAACCCTGCGCCACCAGGACCCCTTCCCGCTCGTCGGCCCCAAGTGCGTCCCGGACATCCGATCCGACTTCGTAGCAGTCGCCGCAAACGCCGGGACCCAACCAGGCGACCAATCGGCCCGGCGACTCCGGGAGCGCGTCCAGCGTCGCTTCGACGACGCCGGCGACGGTGCCGCGCCAGCCGCAGTGGACTACCGCCACGAGCGACGCATCGACGTCTGCCATCAACAACGGCACGCAATCCGCCACCAGAACCGCCAAGCCCAGGTCCCGCTCCGCCGTCCAGCACGCATCCGCGGTGAACGGCCCATCGACCACCGTGCGGGAGGATGCCGCCAGCACGCGCCGACCATGTTCCTGGTCGAGCCATTGCACTCGGTCGATTCCGGCCATCCCGAGCAATCGCCGCCGGTTGCGATGCACCCGCTCGGCGGCATCGCCAACGTGGAACGCCAGGTTGAACGACTCGTAGGGCGACTCGCTGACTCCTCCCGAGCGGGTAGTGACCACCGCACGCACCCGACCCGGCACCGGCCAATCGGGTTCGATCAGCATGCTTCCAACGCTTGCAGCAGGCACTGCATGTCCTCCGGGAGGTCGGATTCGAACGTCATGCGTTCGCCGCTTGCCGGGTGTACAAGCGCCAGGCGGTACGCATGCAGCGCCTGTCGGGGAAATCGCCGCACGACGTCGACATCGGCTTCGGCGCCACCCGGCGGCAAGATGCGGCGTGCCCCGTAGCGGGTGTCGCCGACCAGGGGGTGGCCGACGGTGGCCATGTGGACGCGGATCTGGTGCGTCCTGCCGGTCTGCAGGCGTGCCTCGACGAGCGTATGGGCCGCGAACCGTCGCTTGACGACGACGTGGGTCACGGCCGAGCGACCGTCCGGACGAACGCTCTGGCGCAGGCGATTGCGTCGATCCCTGCCAATGGCGAGGTCGATTCGCCGATCGGCCTCGACCGCCCCCTCGACGATCGCCAGGTAGCAGCGCTCTATGCGCCTCGCCTGCATGTCCGCGACCAGGCTCTTGAGGCTGGCCTCGTTGGCTCCCACGACCATCAGCCCGCTGGTGTCCTTGTCGAGGCGCTGCACCAGTCCGGCCCGGGGCAACTCCGCGAGCGCAGGCCGGTGCCGCAGCAAGCCGTTCACCAGCGTCCCCCGGGGGTTTCCCGCTCCCGGATGGACCACGAGCCCGACCGGTTTGTCGACGACGAGGATGTCGGCGTCTTCGTAGGCGACGCGAAATGCCAAGTCCTCCGCGGCTTTCCAGTCGAATCTCGGCAGGCGTTCGGCGCGAAGGCGGATTCGCTGTCCCGCCGCCACTGCCGTCTTGGGCTTCACCACCCGGGCGTCGAGCGTCAGCAACCCCTCGCGAACCCACCGGGCCAGCTCCGAGCGGGCCCGTCGTGTCCCGCTCGGA
>JAPOYW010000613.1 GCA_026706425.1 Gammaproteobacteria bacterium | reverse complement strand
CGTCCGGATCTGCGGGAGCCGGGGGAGGGCAACCACCCTCGGCCACCCGGCCCGTCCAGCTTGACACCGCCGTTCTAGGAGCCGGCACGTTCGGTCCAGGCGCGCACGATGGCGTCGCCCCTACCGAGTCGGTCCGCGATTCACCGGGTTGTGGGCTTTTTCCGTACAAGGGGCTGCAGGCCACCGGAAACCTTTGCCTGACGCGGGGTTGAGCCCCCCCCCCCGAGATTGTGAACCAAATCACACCGAATGTTGCGGAATCCTTGCAGGGTTTGTTGTACGATCCGGCCACATTTCGCAATTCAGACAGGTACAACTATGCGAACCTTCCTGTTCCTGAATCTGATCCCGGTCAAGTCCGTTTGGGGGCGCACGATTCGGGATGCTTCTGTCACTCGTATCCTTGCTGTCGTAGCGGCTGGCTGTTGTCTCGCGGTTACATCGGTCTCATTGGCGCAGGAAGATGACGAGGACGAGGAGGATGAACCGACCGTCGTCGAGGCCGACCAAGATGCCGTGGAGGAAGTCACCGTAACCGGCTCTCGACTCAGGCGCGACACCTACATCAGCGTTGCGCCCCTACAAATCATCACGGCCGAGGTGTCCCGTGAAGCGGGCCTTATCGACGCCGAGGAGATCGTCCAAAAGTCTACGGTGTCGGCCGGTCAGCAGATCGACGTGACATTCTCGGGTTTCGTGCTGGACGACGGACCTGGTACATCGACGGCAGATTTGCGCGGTTTGGGTTCCAACCGAACGCTCCTGCTCATCAATGGTCGACGCATTGGGCCGGCTGGCGTGGAGGGTGCACCGGCATCGCCGGATCTAGGATTGATCCCCGGTTCGCTTGTGCAGCAGTACGATGCGCTGCTGGATGGCGCTTCGTCGGTATACGGTTCCGACGCGGTAGCCGGCGTCCTGAACGTCATACTACGCAAGGACTTCGATGGCCTTGAAGTCGAGACGTTTCCGCGCAGGGGAATCCATGCTGGGGATCAGGATGTGCTCTCGCTCACGTGGGGACGCAACTTCGATCGCGGCTTCATCGGGATTGGCGCGGAGACCGTCAGCACTGATCCAGTCACGCTCGACGACCTCCCTTGGACGGCGGGCTGCAGTCGGCATGTCGAGATCGACGAAGGTGGGCGTCGCCGTCACCAGGAACAGTTCTACACGACCGTGTACAACATGGAATGGGACGACTGCCGCCTTGGTTCCTTGGCAGGCCGGGTGTTGCTTCCAACTCGCCTGGGCAGCGTGTACTACACGCCAGGGGAAGGGAACACGGGACTGGCGGATTTCTCCGAGTCCTCGACATACGGTTTCGGCGTGGACGCTAACGGTGACGGTCGAGCAGATGTCAGCTTCCGCGACTACGACTTCAACGGCAAGCAGCAGTACGCCAACCTCTACGGAGAGCGTCGGTCGTTCAACGTCATGACCTTCGGTGAGTATACGTTCGAAGGAGAGATGAACCTCACACCATTCTTCGAGCTGTCGTATGTAGAGGACGAGTTCACTTTCATTTACGGGGAACCCCAGTTGTTCCCCGACGTTCCCGCGCTTAATCCCTTCAACATCTGCAACCCGGAAGGCTTCGGCGTGGACTGCGGTTTGGCAACCGACGCGCTTTACACCAATCCGAACTACTTGGCACAGTTCGCCAACCGGTGGGGAGGTCTCTGTGCGAATTTCGGAATCCCGCCGGCGTTTTGCACGCCGGGGATCTTCGGGTTGCACTATGGCCCAATCGGCCCTGCTCCCACGACTCCGATCGTCTCCGTTCGGGGGGATCGGAACAGGGTAGACCGGTACTTGGAACAGTATCGGTACGTGGTTGGGGTCGGAGGTGATCTGCCAATGTTAAACATCCGCGACTACAGGGATTGGACATTCGAGCTATCCTTCGTCCATACCCGGTCGGATGGGACGGCATCGCGCCCCGGTATCCGCGAGGATCGTCTCGACCTGGCGTTGGGGAACTATTCGGCTAACGGTGTCCCATGCGAGAACAGCACCGAGGAGCCGATGGCTTTTGACACGGCGGAGGGGTGTGTTCCCGTCAATCTGTTTGCGAGGTCCCTCTACCAGCCGATTGTCGGCGACTTCGCGACCTCGGCGGAGCGCGATTACCTTTTCGACACGCGTGACTTTGCGACGGAGTATCGGCAGACGGTCGTGTCCTACTATATGACGGGTTCGTTGCTCGAACTGCCTGCAGGAGCCGTAACGGCAGGCGTGGGTGTCGAGTTCAGGGAGGACCAGATCACGTCCACACCCGACCATGTCGCGAGAGACGGCCTAATGTGGGGTTTCTTCTCGGATGCTGGCGCATCGGGCGAGAAGTACACGCAGGAGCTGTTTACAGAGGTCGAGTTTCCGTTACTCGCGAATCTACCTGCCGCAACGGAATTGACACTCAACGTTTCCGCTCGCTGGACGGATGACCAATACCATGGTTCCGATTGGACCGGTTCGGCGAAGATTGGCTGGCGACCGATAGACTCGCTGCTGATCAGGGCCACGGCCGGTACTTCCTATCGCGCACCGAATCTGCGGGAGTTGTTCCTAGGAGGGTTGTCTGGATTCCTGGGCGTGTTCGATCCGTGCCTGGTGCCGGACGAGGCCATCAACGACCTTACCGACGAGTACGATTCCTCGTTGGATAGGCGAGAACAACACGTGCTCGACAATTGTCGAGCCAACGGAGTCGATCCAACCACCGCACACAACAACGGGTTCAATGTATATAGCGTCGAAGTGCTTGGGCGCGGTTCGCTAGTCCAGTCGCCCATCGAAGGCGGCCCTCCGCCATCGAAGCTACCCGAGGAGAAGTCGGAATCTATGACAGCAGGATTCGCTTGGGAGCAGCCATTCACGAACGCGTTTCAGCTCACACTGGGCGCCAACTACTACCAGATAAAGGTGGACGACACGATCATCGAACCCAGTTCATCGCTGATTGTCAACAACTGCTACTTCTCGCTTACTGGCGATAGCGCGTTCTGCAGCCGCATCCGAAGAGCCCCTACAGGTCCAGATGGATCGCCGCTGATCGACTTCCTCGACATTGGCCACATCAGCCGGGACAACGAGACCGTGCGGGGGGTGGATTTCAACCTCGCTTTCGACCAGACGCTCACGATATTTGATCGACCGGTCGAGTTAGGCATCGATCTCACCGCACATCGGACGATCGAACGAACGACGCTCTATGTCGACCATGAGACGGAGGACTTCGACGAATTCCAGCGGGAATGGTATTTCACCGAACTCCGGGGGCAGGCGAATGTCCGACTGGACTATGACCGCTGGCGCGTTGCGTGGTTGGCGAGATACGTGAGCGACGTGGATCAGGAAGCCGCTGGCATTGACGAATTCAGCCAGGCTCTGACCGGTTTCGGCGATACGTGCCTAGGGCCACCGGACGATCTCCTGTGTCGGGACGTTGGATTCGCTTCGAGCTACATGGTCCACTCGGCGTCCGTTTGGTACCGTGGCGACTCGTGGCTTGTTGGCGTCGGTGCCAGCAACGTGTTCGACAAATCGCCCCCTCAGGTTGATCCAACGGAGGTGTTCGCCGCCAACAATACGCCCCTGGGTGCAGGTTACGACTTGCTGGGGAGGACGTACTTCATGAACCTGTCGTTGCGCTTTTTTGAGGGCAAGTAAATTGAATTTACATACCAAGACGGGCACCGACGAGGCCTTTAATTTACATTGGTGTGGCATTACATAAATGTCGGTTTGTCTGGAGAACTACGGTGAAGAACTTCTTTCTAGGATCTTTAGCTACGTGGTGGTCGGCCTTCCTGTTTTCGCCGCGTTTGACGTACTGGGTGTCGACGGTCCCACTACCTTTTCGTTCAAGACCTTTGCTGCTCCCACCGAGCCTGATCCTAGGCGATCCATCTCCGTAACTACAACCGGATTGGACTGCGCCATAGGTCGTAGCAATGTGACACGTAATCTAATGGAGGGAGTGATCGATGATTTGGAGCTG
>JAPOYW010000154.1 GCA_026706425.1 Gammaproteobacteria bacterium | reverse complement strand
CTGGGCGCACGATAGGTCCTTGGTGAACCTGATCGTGGGGGCGAGGCTATCGCGCCCTCGCCCGTGTCCTTGAAACGAACGGCCCCGATAGGTCGGCGCGGGCGACCGCGCGCCTGACGGCGCGTTGGGGTCGCCCCTACGACCACGGATTCGTCGTAAACCCCAGCAACCGGCACTACCACAGCCGCGTTCATCTTCGGTAGCATCGGCAGCTTGCCGCTGACCGCAAGGAGAGGGGTCTCGCCGGATGCGGCTACTCAACGGAGTACCGACGCGTATCCGTGCGGCAAGTTGCCCGACATCTTGGGGAGGTAGATGGGCCGTTACATCCTGCGCAGGTTGACCCTGATCCTGCCGACGCTGTTCGGCATCCTGCTGCTCACCTTCGCCATCGCCCAATTCGCGCCCGGCGGCCCCATCGAGCAGATCATCGCCAAGGCGACCGTGGGCAATCTGTCCACGACCTCGAACTTCAGCGGTGGGGGCGGCGATACCGGCGTCAGTTCGCAGGCAACGGACCAAACCCTGACCGGCAGCGAGACCCTTGGGACCTACGGACTGGATCCGGAACTCGTCGCCGATCTCGAGAAGCAGTTCGGCTTCGACAAACCCGTCCACGTGCGCTTCTTCACCATGGTCTGGAACTACGTGCGGTTCGACTTCGGCGAAAGCTATTTCCAGGATCGCCCGGTGATCGACCTGGTCGTCGAGCGCATGCCGGTGTCGATCTCCCTCGGCCTGTGGTCGCTGCTGATCATATACGGCATATCGATCCCGCTCGGTGTCGGCAAAGCCGTACGAGACGGCACGCCGTTCGACTTCTGGACCAGCACGGTGATTTTCGTCGGCTACGCGATCCCCGGCTTCATCCTCGCGATCCTGTTGATCATCCTGTTCGCGGGCGGCCACTACTTCGACATCTTTCCGCTGCGTGGACTGACCTCGGAGAACTTCGACGAACTGTCGCTGTTCGGCAAGGTGGGGGACTACTTCTGGCATCTCGCGATGCCGCTGATGGCACTCACCGTGGGCGGGTTCGCGACCTTGACGATGCTCACCAAGAACTCGTTCCTGGAGGAGATCAGCAAGCAGTTCGTGCTGACCGCCCGTGCCAAGGGATTGACCGAGCGGCGTGTTCTCTACGGGCACGTGTTCAGAAACGCCATGCTGATCGTCATCGCCGGTTTCCCGGCGGCGTTCGTGAACATCTTCTTCTACGGCAGCGTCCTGATCGAGGTGATCTTCTCGCTGGAGGGTATGGGGCTCCTCTCCTACGACGCGCTGATCAAGCGGGACTATCCGATCATGTTCGGCACCTTGTTCATGTTCGGACTGGTCGGCCTTGTCATGCACCTGATCGGTGATCTCACCTACGTGCTGGTCGATCCCCGAATCGACTTCGAGGCACGTTGACCATGACTATCTCGCCGTTGAACCGTCGCCGGCTCAACAACTTCAAGGCGAATCGTCGTGGTTACTATTCCATGTGGATCTTCCTCGCCTTGTTCGTCACCTCGCTGTTCGCGGAGTTCATCGCCAACGACAAGCCGATCGTCGTCTACCTAAACGGCGAACTCTTCTTCCCGGTGTACGAGTTCGTGACCGAGGCGGAGCTCGGCGGCGAACTGCCCATCGAAGCGGACTACGCGGACCCCTACGTCAAGGATCTGATCGAGAAGGGCAACGGATGGACCGTCAATCCGCCGATTCCCTACAGCTACGACTCCATCGACCTCTACATCGACAGTTCGGCGCCGGCCCACCCCTCGGGCCAGCATTGGCTGGGTACGGACGACAGTGCCAAGGACACCCTCGGGCGCCTGATCTACGGGTTCCGACTGTCCGTGTTGTTCGGCATCACGCTGACCTTGATCAGTTCCTGCATCGGCATCGCGGTCGGGGCGCTGCAGGGCTACTTCGGCGGCTTGGTGGACCTCATCGGGCAGCGTCTGGTCGAGATCTGGAACTCGCTGCCGACCCTGCTCATCCTCATCATCATGGCGAGCATATTCCAGCCGACCGTGTACATGCTCCTACTCATCCTGGTGTTCTTCAGTTGGATGGCGCTGGTCGCGGTGGTACGCGCGGAATTTCTGCGTGCCCGAAACTTCGACTACGTGCGCGCCGCCCGCTCGCTGGGCGTATCGAATCTCACCATCATGCGCCGCCACGTCCTGCCAAACGCCATGGTGGCCACCTTGACCTTCGTGCCGTTCATCCTGAGCGGCGCCGTGACCACGTTGACGGCGTTGGACTTCCTCGGCTTTGGACTACCTGCGGGATCCCCCTCGCTGGGCGAGCTACTGGCACAGGGCAAGAACAACGTCCACGCGCCATGGCTCGGCCTGACCGGGTTCTTCACGCTGGCGATCCTCTTGACGCTGTTGATCTTCGTGGGGGAAGCGGCCCGGGATGCCTTGGATCCGCGCCGGACGATGAGCGATCCGCTGGCAATCGGTCCCGCCGCGGCAGCCGTCGGTGCAGCGGATGCCGTTGAGGCGACCGCCACGGACTAGGTGTTGCGCGGCAGGAACGCGTAGGGAGACGTTAGCCGGCTACCCGGGCCAACATTTCCGCGAGGCCAGTCAAACGTATGCCAAGGGCTTCGGCGCCGGGTTGAGGATCGATGTCGTCGTCGTGGTCCAAGACACCCAGCATGGCCGGCGTCACGGGCGGGTTGCGGCTCATCCGCTCCAACGACCAAGCCAAGACCTGGCCGAATGCCGATGGCAGTGACACCGTCCGCGTGCCTACCGCGGACGCGGCGCTGATCAACGCTCGGCGCGTCAATGATCGAGGACCGGCCAACTCGACGATGCCCGTAGGGCCACGAGGGCCAAGCGCGGCAAGGATCGCGTCGATCACGTCACCGGCATAGATCGGCTGCTCCAGGCTCGACGCCCGGAACGTGAAGGCGACCGCCCGCCGCGCCTTGGCAAGCAACGCGACGCTGGCGTAGTCGCCCTCTCCGAGCACCATCGGAACGCGGATCACCAAGGCGGGGGTGGCCGATTCGAGCAGGATGCTCTCGGCCCGGGCCTTGGAGGCGAGACACGCATTGGCGGAATCCTCGCTCGCCCCGAGGATCGACAGGTAGACGATGCGTCCCACGCCCGCGTGCGCGGCCGCGTTAAGCAGGCTGCGAGTCGACTCTTCGTGGGCGGAGGCGTAGGTCGCCCGAGCACTTTCCTTGATGATCCCCACCAAGTGCACGATGGCTGTGCAATCGGCACAGGCCTGCCTCAAACCCTCTTCGTCGGTGTAGTCGACGATGCGAAGGTCGTCGTGATCCCCGAGCTTCGAGGCGGCCGTTTCCGAACGCACTACGGCCCGGGTGGGCGTCTTGAGTTCCTTGAGCAGCCGTCGGCCCAGGTGGCCGTTGGCACCGGTGACGAGGACTCGATCCACCGGCTCGTCAATCGGCGCGGATCTCTGCGATTCGTTCGACGCATCCCGCGTCGAGATTCCGGGCCTGCTCGACGAACCGGCGTTTGTCCGCCGCGCCGGCGGTCTTGTCGGATGCTCGGTACAAGAGCCGAGACAACGCCCGGTAGTCCACCGCCAGTTCGCGTGCCTGGCGCTGATCGACGGGGCCGGGAAATTCCGCCGCCGCCAAGGCCTGGAAGTAGTCGCCGGCTCGTTCCCGGCACTCCCCCCAGACCACGGCGTTCCACCAGTTGCCATGGCTCTCGCCATGCCCGGCGTCAATACCCGTCAGCCAGTTTTCGTACGCCAAGCTGCCGGTGCCGTAGGGACTCTCGGCGAACTGCTCCGGGCAACGCCAGACGTCGACGGCGAAATCCAGCACCGATGCAGTCGCCGCCGACTCCGAGCGACGCGGCGTGGGATCGAACCTGAAGAACACGACAGGTGGGCCGTGGGCGAACTCCTGCCAAGTGGCGAAGGTCAGACGCGCCGGTGTGCTGTCGACGACGCCTTCTCCCCATGGCAGAGTGAGTTCGAACCCGGTGTCGTCGTGCCCGATGACGAGTTGGTGGTCCAGACTCAACACCGAGCAGACGTTGCCGTCGTCCAGTTCGGACCGGACCCGTTCGGCG
>JAPOYW010000504.1 GCA_026706425.1 Gammaproteobacteria bacterium | reverse complement strand
ACTTCATCTCCGGCGACCGGGCGCCGAACTACTACCTGCTCTCGGACGCGGCGCTCTACTACTACTCGTTCGTCGACGCCGTTATCGCCATGGAATACCAATCCCTGGATGAGGCGCAGAAGGCGCGTGTCGACCCCATGATCACCGGCTTCAACCCCACCGACATGTACGCCGCCGACCACATCCGACGCGTCCTGCTCACGTTTCCGGGGGTGTTCGCGGGAATCGGCGAGTTCAGCGTCCACAAGGAGTTCGTGTCGTCGAAGATCGCCGGCCATGCCGCGAGCCTCCGCAACCCGGCGCTGGACCGGGTCCTCGAGACCGTGGCCGAAATCGGCCTGGTGGCGATCCTGCACTGCGACATCGACACCGTGCGCGCCGGCGAACGCCCGACGCACTACGAGAACCTGCTCCGCGTGCTTGCCGCGCACCCGGGCGCTTCGGTGATCTGGGCACACACCGGGTTGGGCCGCTTCGTGGGCCCGGCCGACGAACACGTCGCGCTGCTCGAGGAAATGCTGGACGACGCGAGATTCGACCATGTGGTGATGGACATCTCCTGGGACGAGGTCGCGAAGTACGTCGTTGCTACTTCGGACACCGCCGCTGTCTGGGCCGCGTTGCTCGAGAAGCACCCGACGCGATTCCTGTTCGGCACCGACTCGGTCGCGCCGTTGAACTGGAACCGCTACGCCAAGACCTACGCGGACTACGGTCCCCTATGGCAGCGCCTGAGCGCCGAGACCCGGGCCCAGGTCGAACGCCTCAACTACGAACGGGTCTTTGACGCCGCCATCCCGAAGGTGAGGGCCTGGGAACGGGATCAACTCGCCGCCGCGTCCCCCTGACCCCTGCGCAGGGTCGACAACCAGAGGATCAGCACCGGCGCGAACCACGGGACGACGCGCTCGAACGGGTCTCCCGGCATGTGCGCGGCCTGGGACAGCATCGAGTCGGTGGGCGGCGCCGACCCGAGACTGAAGAACAGCACCGTGACGGCGAACCCCGACACCATCGCGGCGAGTGCAGGGCCAGCCCGGACCGCGTGCCCCATGACGCGGAACAGCACGATCGGACCGAATGCCGCCCCCAACGCCGACCAGGCGAACAACACCCGGTTGAAGATCGTATCCGGCATGCTGAGAGCGAGAGCCACCGCCAAGGCGGCAACTGCGAACATCGCCGCCCGCGATGCCCACGCCTCGTGACCGGGGAATCGCCTGTTGACACCCATGTCGTGAGCCACGGCACCCGCGGCTGCCAACAGTAGGGAGTCCACCGTGGACATGACGGCGGAAAGGGTCGCCGCTGTCGCAATACCCGCGAGGACAAGCGGGAGAAAATCGCTGGCCGCACGGTAGAAGAGCGCTTCCGCGTTTCCTATGTCGGGAACCAGCACGCGGCCCGACAAGCCCAGCGCGACCATGCCCGTAAACACCACGAGACCCCATCCGAAGACGATCCCGAACGCTTGCCGGCGCTCCGCTTCGCCCTTGACCGCCATCAACCGGGCCAGCAGGTGCGGTTGTCCCAACGCGCCGAGGGACATGCCGACGAGACCGACGGTGAAGCCGACCAGCACGAATCCCGCGTGTCCGCCGCTGAAGCTCAGGTAGTCCGCCGGCATCGATGCCGACAGCGCGGTCCAGACCTCCATCGGACCGCCCGCGGCCACCAGCGCCGCGATGGGGACGCCCACCGACACGATCATCATGATCGCCGCCTGCACGGTGTCGGTCACGGAAACCGCCCAGAATCCACCGACCAGCGAGTAGAACACCACGATGACTGCGCCGATGATGATCGCGGAGGTGGTGTTGACCGCAAAATGCTCGGTCAGCGCGGTGCCCGCCGCATCGAGTTGCGCCGCGACATAGAAGACGAAGCAAGACAGGACGAGCGCGCCCGCAGCTACGGCGGCCACGCGTTTCCAATCCCCATACCCATCCTGAACCAGAAAGTCCGTCAGCGTGACCTGCTGATGTTCGACGGACTCTTCACGCACGCGCTGCCCGAAGTAGAGCCACACCACGGCGTACGCCCCCAGAATCCCGGGAATCATCCATAGCGCGCTCAAGCCGACGGCGTAGACGAAACCCGAGAAACCGAGGATGACCCAAGCCGACGAGGTGCTGGCCGCGTAGGACAGTCCGGCGACGAACGGTCCGAGACCCCGCCCGCCCAGGAAGAAGTCCGCCTCGCTACGGTTTCTCGATGCCGCCCAAAGGCCGATCAGGATCATCATCACCTTGTAGGCGACCAAGGTGATGAGGATGACGGTGGCTTCGCTCACGCGTGCCTCCGGGGGTCTAGCCCAGCGGTTGGTGGAAGTAGTAGCAGAGTCCGTCCGGCGCGACGACGAAGAACACCTGGTACTTGCCGTCGTCGCGCTCGTCGACCCGCCAGTTCCCGGTCTCTACGCCGTTCGCCTCCAATTCGTCGCGGGCGCGCTGGATGTCGGTGACGAGAATGGCGGCACCGTCGTTGCTCGCGTCGCCGCCGTTGATCGCGAACCCGATTTGTACGCCGTCGCGTTCTAAGATAACCGTCGGCACCGGGTCTTCGAGTCGTTCGACCTCGCGCAGGCCGAACCGCTCCCCGTACCACGCGGCGGCGCGGTCGATGTCCTCCACCGGCAAGGCGCGGACATCGTCCTGGAACGGGTAGGCGGCCTCGTAGAGCTTCGAACCCATCGTCGCCCTAGGTGGTCAGCCAGCCGAACTGCTGCGGTTTGCGGCCCGCTCGCGGGTTCAACGGCACGTTGATCAGCGTCGGGCCGTTGTAGGCCATGGCCTCGTCCAGCGCGGCGCGCAGATCCTTCGGGTCTTCCACGTAGAAGCCCTTGCCGCCCAAGGCCTCCAGCATGCCCTCGTAGCGGGCGCCGTAGGTGAGGTTGCCTGGAGGCAACGTCTGGCCTTCCTTGAGCGGATGCACGCCGCCGCCGATGCCGCCGTTGTTCAGCACGATCATCTTCACCGGCAGGTTGTAGCGGACCATGGTCTCGAGTTCCATGCCGGTGAAGCCGAACGCCGAATCGCCCTGCACGGAGACGATCGGCTTGTCCGGGTTGGTGACCGCGGCCGCGACCGCAAAGCCCAAGCCCACGCCCATGGTGCCGTAGGTGCCCGCATCCAGGCGATGACGCGCCAGGCGGTTCGGCATCTGGGTGCGGCCGATGTCCATGGTGTTGGCGCCTTCGCCGATGATGATGGCGTCGTGGGGCAGCCAGTCGACGATGTCCTTGAAGGCCCGGTAGTAGTTGGTGGGCACCGAGTCGTCGTCGATCATCGGCTGCACGGCTTCCATGTTGGCCTGGGCCTTTTCCTGGAGGACGGCACGCCATGGCGTCTCCGACGGATAGAACCACTGGCGGTTGTCCAGCGCCCGGTTCAACTGTCCGACCACGGCCTTGCCGTCGCCCACCAGGGCGACCTCGGCCGGTACGTTGGCGCCGATCTCCTCCGGCTCGATGTCGAGTTGGATGATGCGTACGTCCTTGTTGAAGCGCGGCGGCAGGCCGTAGTGCATGATCCAGTTGAGGCGCGCCCCCATCAGGAAGACCAGATCGGCTTCCCGCAACGCCGTACTTCGAGCGGCACCGACGGAGAGGGGATCGTCATCGGGCATCGTCCCCTTGCCCATCGGCGAGTTCAGGAACGGCAACTGGGTACGCTCGATGAACTCGCGGATCTCGTCTTCCGCCCGCGACCAGGCCATGCCCTTGCCGACCACCACCAAGGGCCGTTCGGCCGATTCCAGCGCGGACAGCGCGGCTTCCACGGCATCGGGATCGGCCTGCGTGCGAGGCGGTTCCGGCACGGCGGCCGCCTCGATGACCTCGTCCTCGTCGCACTCGGCGCGGATGATGTCGTCGGGGAAGTCTAGGTAGACGGGTCCAGGGCGACCGTACAGCGAGTGGCGAATCGCCTGGTTGACGTAGTACGGGATGCGATGCACGTGCTCGATGGCATGCGCGTACTTGCAGTACGGCGCCGCGAGTTCGACCTGGCGCTCCTCCTGGAAGCCGCCCATGCCGTTCTGGTAGACCGGCGAAGCGCCGCCGATCAGGA
>JAPOYW010000376.1 GCA_026706425.1 Gammaproteobacteria bacterium | reverse complement strand
GCGGACCTGTCCCCCGACGGGTCCGCCGCCGTCGCAAGATACACACCTTCGTGCCTGCCAATCAGGGTCAGCACGTTTTCGCGATCGGTAAACGACGTATCCAGGCGGTACAGCTTGGCACCGGCTTCGAAGCCGCCGATCTCGCCCGGCCGACGATGCTTCGTGATGAAGTAGAGCTTGTCGTCGGCGACGAACACCGCTTCGCAGTCGAAGTGCCAGCGCTTCGCGGGATAGGCTTCCTGGTCCGGGTAACGAATCGGCAGGAATCTCAGCGACCGCATCCTGGGAATCGCCGAGGGATCCGGCTCGTTGACGACGTAGACACCCAGGT
This sequence comes from Gammaproteobacteria bacterium, assembly GCA_026706425.1. Classification (GTDB taxonomy): domain Bacteria; phylum Pseudomonadota; class Gammaproteobacteria; order Pseudomonadales; family Azotimanducaceae; genus VXYL01. Next base: position 3,740 of record JAPOYW010000376.1, on the reverse strand, counting down.
CGCGTCGCGCGTTGCCGTTGTTGCCGACGTCGGCGATGTAGAGAACGCCATCCGCGAGAGCGATGTCCTCCCAGTCGAAGTTCCAGGCGCTGTCGATCGCATGGCCCGGCCAGTCCGCCTTGGACACGGGAATATACGGTGGCCTCAGCACGACCGAGTCCGCATCGATGGCGAACACCCGCGCCTCGTCGCCGCTGTCGTTGTGAACCCAGTAGAAGTCGCCCAAAGCCGACTTCTCGATGCCGCTCACCTCGTCGAGCGCTTCGTGCTCGACGCGACCGATGATCCGGACTCCGTCAGCCGCACCGACCGAGATGGCACCGACGACGCCGCATGTCGCCAGGGCGCGTTTGGCCATCGTAAGGGTCAACTGTCGATCGCATAGCGGATCATCACCCGCGAACCGTCCTCGAGGCCGTCCTTGAACCGCTGCCCCCAGCGGCCCCAGCCGGTCTGGGCGTATTTCTCGCCCATCGCCGACAGGACCTTCGCATGCACGTCCGCCTCCGTCGCGATGGACGCCGTCGCCATGAACTCGGGCGCATCCCGGAACGCACCGTCGGACTGCGTCCACGCGCCGAACTCGCCGACCCACAGCCGCGCCTTGGTCAATCCCTTCTCGACGGCCTTCGCCCGCCAGGTTTCCGGCGGCGTGACGACGAATACGTCGCCGTCGTGGTGGCTGAACCAGATCTCCGCCTTGCAGCGGCTCTCCTCGCCGTTGCTCTGTATCGGCGTGATGTAGACAAGCTGCGACGTGTCGAGCTTGTCCTTTGGGGTGGCCTCAGCCTCCTCCGCGAACGCCGAGCGTGCCAAGAACGGGATCGCCGGCGCGATTGCCAGGCCGACGACCAGGTCTCTGCGAGTTGTCATGGTGGATTCCTCCCGTTGCCGCTGTTCCGGTCGAGGGCGCGTTGTAAACCATCACGCCGCTACGGACAAGGCGAGATCTTCATTCACGAGATCTTCGCGGGTCGCGCTCTCGGCACGCACCGGGTAGTCTGAACGGGAATCTTCCCGAACGGACAACGCATGGAAAGACTTGCCTGCGGCTACGGGCTCGTCGAGGGGCCGGTGTGGGTTCCCGGCAGAGGCCTGATGTTCAGCGACGTGCTTGGCGGCGGCGTCCATTGCCTGTCCGCCGACGGCGCGGTCACGACGGTGTTCCCGCACCGGCGGGGGATCGGCGGCATCGCCTTGCACGCCGACAACGGTCTGGTCGTGGGCGGGCGCAACATCGCCTTCAAGAGTTTCGACGGCGGCGACACCGTCGTGCTCCTAGACCGGGATCCCGAACACGGCACCGTCGGGTTCAACGACCTGACCACCGACGAGGCGGGCCGCATCTACGTTGGCTCGCTCGGCAGCCCGGTATTCGAAGAGGGCGAGCAACTGCCCGGCAACCTCCACGTCATCGACCTGGACGGCTCCGCCCGCATCGTGGCCGAGGACTTGCTGCTGACCAACGGCCTCGGCTTCTCGCCGGACGGCAAGACGTTGTACCACTCGGATTCGAGGCGGCAGACGGTGCATCGCTACGACGTCCTTGAGAACGGCGACCTCGGCCCGAAACGGACCTTCGCCACGCTCGACGACGGTGCATCCGACGGGTTGGCCGTGTCCGCTGATGGCGCTGTCTGGGTCGCGGTGGCGGGCGGCGGCTGCGTCGCCGTGTTCGAGCCCGATGGCAGTCTGCGCCGGCGCATTGCGGTACCCATGCCGATGTGCACCAGCGTGTGTTTCGGCGGTGATGACTTGACGGACCTCTACATCGTCACGGGATCCGACGGCGTCGAAGGCGACCGGGAGGGATCCGTGTTCCTGGAAAGGGTTGGCGTGGCGGGCTTGAGAGTCCCCGTCGCCCACGTGGCCCTAGCCTGAAGCTAGCCACACTGTCGAGGAGAGGGGCAACAAGGTTGACGTCTGAAGTCGACAACTGTGGAATGCCCTCGGAGGGAACAACAATGCGCTACGTATCCTTCATCCACCGGGACGACGCCGGACACGGTGTCAGCTTTCCCGACTTCCCGGGCTGCGTATCCATCGGCGACACCGTCGACGATGCCGTTCGCCATGGCAGCCGAGCGCTGGCGTTCCATGTCGAGGGGCTCCTCCAGGAAGGGGAGCCGATTCCGGCACCCCGCACGATCAACGCAATCAAGGCCGACCCGGAACTCGCCGATTGGCGACGCGGTGCCGACATCGCGCTGATCCCGCTGCTCCTGGACCGAGGATCCTCACGGCGGGTGAATGTCTCTCTGGACCGCAGGCTGCTCAAGACTATCGATGACAAGGCCAAGAGACGGGGCATGACTCGCTCAGCCTCTCTGGCAACGGCCGCCCGCGACGAAATCGAGGGCATGTGATGGGACGGTCGCACTAGTCAAACGCTAACCCCCGCGACTCTGGCCGAACGAGGCACGGGACTTCACGCCGTGGCTCTCGAAACACCGACTTACTGTCCAAGCGATCGGCAACGAGCTGGGGGCGACCGCTACTGTCCCGATTGCGTTACCTGTGCCCGACGCGGCGGCGAGTGCACTTGAACAACTCCGAAGGTTTAGTCCGGCGAGCGCCGTCGTCATCCGGCATAGCCCCGGTGAAATCGAAATATGCGCCGATACCCTGGGTGTCAATCGTGAAGGCGCACCCAAAGCTACCGTCGTCCTGCAAACACCAATCCCATCTGAGTTTAAGGCCCTTCACCTCGAACCGGGTGTGACTTTCCGTTCCGGCGAACTCCACCGTCCCGCTGCCGTAATCGAAGTCCGCCGTCAATTCGACGGGGCATCCGCCGAACCCACAGCCATTGAGGCGGTCGCCACATCCCCACCGTTCGAATCGTCCCTCCTCAACGTCGCCCTCCTCAACGTCGCTTGGACCTATGTTGCCCTCAAAGTCGCCTGGATCTGTGTGGTTGGGAGCCGAACATCCCGTCAGTAGGAAGATCCCGACGGCGGCGGCAACGATCAACCTTTCACGCTTCTGCATTTGACTCTCTCGTGTTGGTCAGCGAATCCCGACGAAGGATTCTGCACCACTTGAACGCCCATGCGAACGGCGAGGCCATTCGATCGACTCCTCTCCCACGCCACGGCATCCGATGGCGTGACATCGGGCCAGCGGGGTAATACGGCTCGTACACGAAGCAGTCAAGCAACGCGGCGCGCATCCATCGGATGGTTTCCTCGCGGGCATTGATCGGCCGGGCGTCGCTGTACCAGGCCTCGCTGTAGATTTCCTTGAGCAGACGACCATTAGCTTCGCGGCTGACTCAAGGTGCCCGGCGCGACATCGAACGACTCGGCGAGACCGGTCTTCGAAGCACCGTTCAGCGAGACGAAGCGGTCGGGCCTGGCGAGCGCGAGCAGCCGAGTCGCGATCCCCGATCCAACGCCCTCGAGCGAACCGGTAGAGGATGTTCTTGTCGTCGATCAGCTTGGTGGGCAGACCTGGCGTGTGGAACTCGACGCCTCGTAGCCTTGGAAGGGGCGCACTCTAGCGCCGGTTCCATGCGCCAAGTGGTCCGCCGAGAGGTTGGTCAAGTGGCCCGTCGGAGTCGCTATCAGGCTGACGATCACGAGCTCGCCGGAATCGGCCAGGCCGCGGGAGCGGACCAGCAGTCGCCACTTCCCGAGCGACGGGCCGAGTCTGCCGAGCGGCAGAGCGACGCCGTCGAGGTCGTTCGCAATTTCCAGCTTCGCGTCAAGCCCTTCGCCGGTCTCGAGCCCGTAAGCGCG
>JAPOYW010000357.1 GCA_026706425.1 Gammaproteobacteria bacterium | reverse complement strand
CGCTACCTGGTCCAGCACTCGGCCGGGAGCGGCAAGAGCAACTCGATCGCCTGGCTCGCGCATCAACTGATCGGGCTGGAGAGGGACAGCGAACCCGTGTTCGACTCCATCGTCGTAGTAACCGACCGCCGAATCCTGGATCGGCAGATCGGCGACACCATCGGCCAGTTCGCGCAGGTCGGTGCCACGGTGGGCAAGGCGAACCGGGCGGGCAATCTCAAGCGGTTCATCGAGTCGGGGAAGAAGATCATCGTCTCGACGGTGCAGAAGTTCCCGTTCATCCTGGACGAGATAGGAGACAGTCAGCGGACCCGTCGCTTCGCGATCATCATCGACGAGGCGCATTCGAGCCAGGGCGGCAAGACATCGGCGGCGATGGCGGGCGCACTCTCCGAGGCGGGCAAGGTCGAGGAGGAAGAGACCTACGAGGATCGGATCAACCGCATCATGGAGTCGCGGAAGCTGCTGCCGAACGCGAGCTACTTCGCCTTCACCGCGACGCCTAAGAACAAGACGCTGGAACTGTTCGGGGAGCCTGATCCGCAGCCGGACGGCACCGTCCGGCACCGGGCGTTCCACGGCTACACGATGAAGCAAGCCATCGAGGAGGGCTTCATCGTGGACGTCGTCAAGCACTACACTCCGGTGCTGAGCTACTACCGGTTGGCCAAGACGGTCGAGGACGATCCCGAGTTCGACGCGAGAAAGGCGCAACGCAAACTGCGGCACTACGTGGAGAGCCACGACCACGCCATTCGCCTGAAGGCGGAGATCATGGTGGACCACTTCCACGATCAGGTGCTGGCTCGGAACCGGATTGGCGGCCAAGCCCGGGCGATGGTGGTCACGAACGGCATCGGACGCGCGATCCAGTACTTCAACGCCCTCACCAACTATCTGGGCGAGCGCAAGAGCCCCTTCCGCGCAATCGTCGCGTTCTCCGGCGAACACGAATCCGGCGATGTGAAGGTAACGGAAGCGACCCTCAACGGCTTCCCGTCGCGCGACATTGCGGACCGCTTCCAGGAAGACCCCTACCGCTTGCTCGTATGCGCCGACAAATTCCAGACGGGGTACGACGAGCCGCTGCTGCACACGATGTACGTGGACAAGCCACTGTCGGACATCAAGGCGGTGCAGACCCTGTCGCGTCTGAACCGGGCGCATCCGAAGAAGCACGACGCGTTCGTCCTCGATTTCCAGAACGACACCGACACGATCAGGGACGCCTTCGCGGACTACTTCCGCAGCACGGTGCTCGCCGACGAAACCGATCCGGACAAGCTGCACGACCTGCAGGCCGAACTGGACGGGGCTCGCGTGTACACCGAGGAACAGGTCAAGGATCTTGCCCGCCGCTTCGTGGACGGCGAGCCGCGCGACCGGCTCGATCCGGTGCTCGACGCCTGTGTCGCGGTCTACAAGGAAGACCTCGACGAGGACGGCCAGGTGGCGTTCAAGGGAAATGCGAAGGCGTTCGTTCGGACCTACGGCTTCCTGTCCTGTGTCCTGCCGTATACGAGGGTGGCCTGGGAGGAGCGTTCGATCTGCCTAGACCTGTTGATTCCCAAGCTGCCTTCGCCGTGCGAGGACGACCTGTCGCGCGGCATTCTCGAAGCCATCGATATGGAGAGCTATCGGGTCGAGAAGAAAGCGGTTCAGAGAATCCTGTTGCCGGACGAGGATGCGGAAATTGAGCCGGTGCCGACCGCCGGCGGCGGGGGGCGGCCCGAGCCGGAGATCGACCGGCTGTCGAACATCCTGCGCGTCTTCAACGAGCACTTCGGCGACATTCCCTGGGAGGACGCCGACCGGGTCCGGCAACTCATCACGGAGACGATCCCGTCGCGTGTGGCGGACGACAGCGCGTTCCGCAATGCCCGCCAGAACTCGGACGAACAGAACGCCAGAATCGAGCACGACCGGGCACTGCTACGCGTCATGACGTCGGTGATGAAGGACGACGCGGAACTGTTCAAGCAGTTCATGGACAACGACGGGTTCAAGCGCTGGATGACGGATACGGTGTTCGACCTTGCGTATGACCGAGCGACTGCTGAATGAGCGGGCGATCCTCGATGCATGGGCGAGCGGGAGGTTCGATGCCGAACGGCGGCTCTGACTGTTGCGGAACATGTTGGTTCAATCGGTCCCTCCGTGGCCAACGTGGCAGCAGGAACTTTGACCACGAAGTCCCGAGCCATTGCGAAATCCGTGGTCTGGACATTTCGGACCCGTTCTGGACCTATTGTGCAAACCACCCCTACCACCGTCCGGGTCGAGACCCGATCCCAATCGGACCGGTGTACGTTGTTGACGACGCCCTACGGTCGACGCGCAAAGAGTGGCAACTGTCGCCTGACACGGAAGAGATTCGGCAACACCTGCTTGATGTCGTCCGCCTACCCGACGAGCACCGGGACAAGGGGTATCACTTCTATACGCATCCCGCGCACATCGCGGCCATCCAGCAACTTCTTGAGTGGCGTGACCGGCGTCTGATATCGGCGCTGGAGGAAATCGCGCAGAACCCAGCAATGGAGACCGCCAGGGCCGACATCGAGGAAACGATACAGCTCGTTCGAGAGCGGTTAGACGTCTGAGGGAGTCCGGTGGCTCTTCGCAGGCATTGGAGGAGCACTCTGTGACAGATACGCAGGGATGCACACGGCTGCGGGGCGGGGTCGCCGACCAACAGTGTCGGTTGGTTAGAGCGGTGGGACCCTTCCGACGTGCCACCCCGACATGGGAGTCGCGACCAGACCCCGGCCCACGCGCCATCAGGTCATCGTGCTACGGCTCGCCCTGCCGACCACCAGTCCACCAGTTGCCGATCCGCCCGCCAGCGCCCGTGTGGTAAGGTTTCGACGACACCCCTTGGCGGGAGACTTCCATGAATGCTCAGGCGCTGGAACAGGCAACGAAGGTCATCGATGAGACGATTCGTGCTCGATGCGACGGTGTTCCGTTTGTCGAGATCACCGTGACGCCCGACATCGATGAGGACGGCGAGGAGTTCCTCTGGGTCAAGGCCATCTACGATGGTGATCCAACGAGCATCGATACCAGGAAGTCGGTCACGATGGTTCGGCATATCCGACCAAAGCTCGACGAGGTGGATGTCACGGCATTTCCGGTCATTTCCTATGTTGCTCAATCGGACCTCGAAGGTCTCGGGGCGCAGGAGGAGCGAGTCTGAAGCCGTCCGACCTCCTGCAGATCGCGCGAGACTTGGCCAACATAAACACCCGCAGACCGCGCAAGGCCGATCTTTGCCGTGCGGTGAGTTCAAGCTACTACGCGTTGTTTCATTGCCTGGCGAAGAACTGTGCCGATCTGCTAGCCAGAACCGGCACCAACACCAGTCGGCCCGCCTGGCGGCAAGCGTACCGGGCCCTGCAACACGGCACCGCGAAGTCTCGCTGCGAACAGCGTGACGTGATGCGGAAATTCCCCAACCCAATACAGGACTTTGGCAATCTATTCGTTGAGATGCAGCGCAAGCGCCACACCGCAGACTACGATCCCGACGCTCAGTTTAGGAAGTCCGACGTGATCACGGACATCGACCGCGTCGGGGATGTTGTTGCTCGGTTCTCACGCGTGGCCGCAACGGAAAGGCGAGCATTCGCTATCCACGTCTTGCTAGCCCAGCGCAAATCCTGATCGGGCGCGATATCGACCGTCGCTGAACGCCAACGGGGCCGGGGGGTTAGAGCCGGATAGTCCAAAGAGCAAGCCCTCGGGCTCGGCCCCGCTTTCGGTCACCGACCCTGATTTCAGAGGCGGAAGCGAGACGTACTGCCGAGGGACCTATGCCGTTAACGCCAGCCCGCGTTCCCAACCGGGCAAGCAAGCTGCCGACCACACGGACCGGAGAGTGACGTTGAGCCTCGTGGACCCATCGACCGCCAGCTTGGACTGGCCCGGTATCGAGTGCCAATAATTATACGCTCCCGACTCTCGGATCTGCTGACCCCTGATCCCCTGATAAGGATTGGGCGGCAACGCCGGAGAGGCGCGGCGGGCAAGGCTTGTGTGGGAGAATGGGTGGGTCACTGGACGCACCTGCG
>JAPOYW010000269.1 GCA_026706425.1 Gammaproteobacteria bacterium | reverse complement strand
GAAGAAACCCGGGCGCGCCGCGCATCGGATCCGCAGCGCGCGGATCGCGTACGCCCGGATGTCGTCGTGGGTGAGGCTTTCCACGGTTGCGGAGTCGCTCTCGGGATGGCCTTCGTCGTCATAGCCGACCGGCGGCACCGGTCGGTAAAGCGCCCGGGCATGGCGTGCGGCCAACGACGGCTGCCGCGCGACGGATGGTGGCACGGCTGCCGTTGCGGCAGCGTGCGTTGCGGGGGGAGGGGATTCGGTAGGCATCATTGGAAAGTACCACAGGTGTTCCCGGCGCAGCGATGGGCGTGCAAGCATGGCCCGCCCCTGACCGCGGGCGTTACAGACATCGGCCCGGATTCGCGTGCGACATCGCTGAATCTGCGGGGCCGGCGAACCGTTGTCGGACGGAAAAATCGATTGTTCATGGCACTCGCGGCGCCGGTCGCTTACGCTGCCGTCTTGTTGTTGCACAGAGACCGCCGCAATGCCCAAGGGCCGTTTACTGCGGCATGATCACTCGGGTGGGGACCGTCAGCGGCGGCCATCGGCTACCCGATTGGCGCCCGGTGCGGTTCGCGACGCGATCGGCGCCATCGGCGAGGCGAGTTGGTCGGAGTTGATCCGGCACTTGCGCCTACCCCGGGGTCCGGCATCGCGGACATTGCGCCGGGTTGTCGACGGACTTGTCGCCAGCGGCGACGTCGCGCTGTCGAAGAAAGGGCGATATAGGCTTACCGACGAGGGCGAAGAGGCCGTGTCGAAGCCGCCGTCCTCGGTGGTCGGACGGCTGGACGGCAGACCGCGGTCCTGGTTCGTCGAATCCCTTGACCCGGAGTACAGACAGCGCATCGACCTCGTGGAGGAACCCCACGCCCCATCCGGCGCGGTGGTTGAAGTGGAGGTTCTCGCCACGTCGTTTGCCGGGGTGACCGGACGGGTCAAACGCCTTGTCGAAGCCGGCGGCGAGTCGGCCCGAGCGGCTGCCGCGATGCTGGCCGCCTACCGCATCCCCACGACTTGGCCTGTGGCGGTAGACCGGGTCGATGTGCCTGCATCCGTGCCGCGGGACGTCGCCAAGGCGCGGAAGGACCTCCGCGGCATGCCCCTGGTGACGATCGACGGGGCCGACGCGCGAGATTTCGATGATGCGGTGTTCGCGGTACCGCGCCGCAACGGCTGGCGGCTCGTGGTCGCCATCGCGGACGTGGCCCACTACGTCAAGACCGGCTCCGCACTGGACCGGGAAGCCCGCGAGCGGGGCAATAGCGTCTATCTGCCCGACCGCGTCGTACCGATGCTGCCGGAGAGACTGTCCAACGGGATCTGCTCGCTGGTGCCCCGCGAGGACCGGCTGGCCATGGTGTGCGATATGCGGGTAACCCGCGAGGGCCGCGTGTCCGGGCACGAGTTCTACCAGGCGGTCATCCGCTCCCACGCCCGGTTGACCTACACCGAGGTGGGACGCTTTCTCGACGACGGGCGCCTTCAGGTCGAACAACCTGTCGCGGCGTCCCTCGGCGCACTGCACGATGTCTACCTCGCGTTGAAGTCCCGACGCGACGAACGCGGCGCCATCGATCTCGATACCCGGGAGACGTCGATCCAACTGGACGACGAGGGGATGCCGACGGCCATCGAACCCGTCGAGCGCAACGACGCCCATCGCCTGATCGAGGAAGCGATGATTGCCGCCAACGTGGCGGCTGCGAGCCATCTCGAATCCCGCAAAGACGGCACAGACCGCTCGCCGCCACCGGTGTACCGCGTCCACGAACCGCCGACGCCCGAGAAGACCGAGGCGCTCGTGCTGGCGCTGCGGCTCGTCGGCGAACGCCTTCCCGCATCGCCGACGCCCGCCGAATTGTCGAGAGTCCTGGCCCGGGCGCGCGAGAAATCCTCCTGGCCGTCGTGGATCTGGGAAACCCTCGTGTTGCGCTCGCTCGCCCAGGCCCGCTACGAACCGCGCCGGCTCGGTCATTTCGGCCTGGCCCTGTCGACCTACGCCCATTTCACGTCCCCCATCCGCCGCTATGCGGACCTGCTCGTACATCGGATGCTCAAGGGCGAACGCCCGTCCCTTGACGACCTTGAGGCGGCCGCAGAACACATTTCGATGACCGAGCGGCGCGCGGAGGACGCGGAGCGAGCGGTCGATGCCTGGCTGAAATGCGTCTACGTGGAGGGACGCATCGGCGAGACGTTCTCGGGAACCGTCGCCTCGGTCGTGGAATTCGGTCTGTTCGTCGACCTCGATGGCTTGTTCGTGCAGGGTCTCCTGCACATCTCGAAACTGGGACGCGACTACTACCACTACGTCCCCGAATCGATGGCTCTCGTGGCGGAGCGGTCCGGGGCCAGGTTTGCGCTGGCCGATCGTCTGGAGGTCGTGATCGAGGAGGTGTCGGTGGCCACCGGACGCATCGATCTCGCCTTGGCGTCCGGGGTCGGGCGCCGGGGTCGACGAGGGAGGCGTCGTGCCGGATACGCAGCAACCCGGCGTTGATTGGATATTCGGCGTTCACGGCGTGCGGGCGTTGCTCGACGCGTCGCCGCAGGACGTGCGCCGCCTGGTCATTGCCGACGGTCCGCGCAACCGCCAGGTCTCCCAGCTGACCGCGACGGCGCGAGCGGCCGGGGTTCGCATCGAGCGGGTCCCCAGACAGGCGCTTGACCGCTACCTCAAGCGGGCAATGTCCGGACGTTCGGCCACGGAGGGTGTCGTCAACCATCAAGGCGTTGCCGCCGAGAGACACGCGTTCGCGCCGTCCAACGAAGCGGACCTCGAGGCGCGTTGGCCGTCGTTCGAGGATCCATTGCTCGTCGTCCTCGACGGCATCGAGGATCCGCGCAACCTGGGGGCGTGTCTGCGCACCGCCGAGGCGGCCGGGGCGGATGCCGTATTGATTCCCCGGCATGGGTCGGCGCCGCTGTCGGCCGCAGCGGCCAAGGCCGCGAGCGGGGCCATGGAGCGCCTCTTGGTGGTGGAAGCGGCCAACCTGGCGCGCCGTTTGGCGTGGCTCCAGGCGCAGGGCGTCTGGATAAGCGGCGGGGTGGACGACGAGGCCGCCATGACCTACACGGAGGTCGACTATCGGGGTCCGGCGGCGCTGGTCGTGGGCGGCGAGGACCGCGGTCTGCGCCGGCTCACCCGCGAGCGTTGCGACCATCTGGTGCGCATCCCCATGGCAAGCACCATGCCGAGCCTCAATGTCTCGGTGGCGCTTGGGGTACTGCTGTTCGAAGCCGTTCGCCAACGCGCCGAATGAGGTCGTTGACACGGCGCATCGGTTCTCTACAATTGTCTATATAGACACTTGTAGAGATGATAGGTGAAGCTCTCGGAGTTCGAACTGGACGTCATGCAGCAGGTATGGCGCGGTGAGGAGCTTTCGGCACCGGAGGTCCACCGCGCGGTCGCCGAAGCGCGCGGGGTCACCTATTCCACGGTCAAGACGATCATGGATCGGCTGGAGCGCAAGGGTGTCCTCGCCCGCAGTCGCCAAGAGGGCCGGACGATCTTCTACAAGGCCGCCATCCCGCCCGGCGACGTTCAGCAGTCGATGCTCGAACGCTTCGTGACCCACGTCTTTGCCGGCGACCGTCGGCCGATGTGGAACTTCCTGCTGCGCCACGAGCAACTGAGTCCCGAGGAATACCGCTACCTCGAAGACCTCTTGGCGCGGCAGCAGCCGCGACGAGAGGGGGAGTCCGGCGATGATTGACTACCTGACCCTGTCCGCGGAACTGACGCTGGTGGCGCTCGTGGCCATTGCCTGCCTTCGATCCGCACCGGCACGCTGGCGGCTACACGTGGCCCTGGGGGCACTTATGGTGGCCACCTTGCCGTGGGCGCTGCTGCCTGCAATCCCGATCCCGGTCATCGGTGCTGCGAATCCGTCACCGTTTGGTCACGGTAGTTGCGCTCTGTCTGGTTCCATTGTTTGCCCTCGACTTTTCGGTGCAAGCCGAGGATGGCAATGGAACGCTAATCGATGGCCGAATCCCGGGCAAGGATGGGGATTCGTGCCGGGTGTCGCTGCTCGCGTCGGCACACGAACTCGACGGGGGTCGTTACCCGAATGCCGATGACGGCGACAGGCCGA
>JAPOYW010000577.1 GCA_026706425.1 Gammaproteobacteria bacterium | reverse complement strand
GAATGCGGCCTCGGGGCCGCCCATACACCCGTCGCGGTCGGCCCGGCGGCGCGAAGTCGCGCGCATGGCGACGGCGGAACTGGCCCGGACCATCGCACGGAGCGCGCCGCGCGAGAATCTCGACCTCGACGCGGCCTTCGCGTGGCGTGCGCGGACCTTCCGGGAGGACGACCTGGCGGCGACGGGATGAACCTCCGGCATAACGCCGCCCGCCATCATGCCGAATCGGTCTAAGAGAGGATTGCCCGGACAACTACGGCAGCGGCAGCGACGGCTGCCCGACGGAGGCCGACATCGAGGAGGTGACGGTCACCGGGGAGCGCACGATCAGACTGCGCACGTGGCGCGGTCATTCGGTGGACTGCACGTCGCCGGGCAACGCCTGGCTGACGATCTGCGCGGGGTTCGGCGTGTCGAGGGTGGGTCGCTCGCCGGTGTACTCGGGTCTGTGGCACCCGGACTGGAAGTCGAGCAACGACCATATCAACTGCCGCCCCGGCTCGCGGCCCAGGCAGAAGGAAGGGGGAAGGTGGTGGTGCGCATGCGTGCCGGCATTCCGCATCGCGGACCGCAACCTTCATTGTGAGCAAATGTGGTCATCGTGTTCATTGTGGCGTGGACCATCGATTTCGTGTGGGGAGAGTCCAGCATGAGATGGCTGGAAGCTCTGGTGGCCACGAGCGCATTCAACGCGGTGGCGCTGCCCCTGTACCTTCGCAAGCACGGCCCGACCTGGTTCCCGCGTCGCGTGAAGCGCGTCGCGTGAAGACGGCCCCAACCGTCCCACTTGGGTCCTTTCCCCGGCGAAGCAAGGCGGGGGGCGCGGGGCAAACGGCTCGCCTAGTTTCGTAGTTCCCCTTTCGTCCCCCTGGGGGGCTGTGCTGTAAAATCCGCACATGCCCTACAAGCGCAAGGAAGACCGGAACCGCCGGCGGCGCGAGCGGTACCACGCGGCCAGGGGCGAGACGAACGCGAAGCGCCGGAAGGACTACGCCGAGCAGCGCCGGGCCGATGCCGAGCCAGCGCCCGAGCAGCCGCCGCTGTGGGACTTCCAGGCGGCGCTGTGGTCGATCCTCGAATCCCCGGAGCCGCCGCGCACGCTGATCCTGCGCAAAGGCGGCCCGCGTCGGGGTGACGACGATGGAGTTCCGCCACGCTCTCGAATGCGCCCTAAGGGGCGAGCGGGTCGGGATATGGCTTCCCGACATGGCGCTGGCGAGGCGGGTGTCGCAGCTGATGTTCGCGCCGATGGTTTCGGAGGCCGACCTGGAGGGCAGGAAGACGGTCTACGACTGGCGCTTCGCGTCCGGGGGCTACGTGATCTTCGGCTGGTCGGACTCGGCGAGCCAGTTCAGGAACACGGGGTACGACGTGGCGGTCGGCGACGAATGGAGCGAGCTTGCGCCGGACGTGGCCTACCAGGGCAGGCCGACGCTGCTGCTGAGGTCCAGGGTCAGGGCGAGCGCGAATCCCCGCGTGGTGCTGTCCAGTTCGCCGGCGAGCGGCGGCGACGCGCTGCTGGCGTCGGAGGCGACCGCCGGGGTGAGTCTCGAGTGGTTGCTCAAGTGCCCGGCGTGCGGGAAGGGGTCGAGCCCGCGCCTGGACCGGCTTTCGGAGGCGGGGCTGGCGTGCGAGCAATGCGGCACGGTGTCGGAGCAGTCCGAATGGCTGTCGGGCCGGTTCGGTCGCCTGACGGCGGCCACGTGGACGGTGGCGGGAGGCTGCTCGGATCCGACGGGGAGCCCGTGCCGTGGCCGTCCGCCGCGGCGCTGGTTGTCCGCAGCCTGTGCAACCCGGAGATCCCCTGGTCGGCGCACCTGTCCGAGCGGGAGTCGTGCGGCGACGATCCGGCGATGCTGAAGGCGCTGCACGCGACCACGGACGCCGAGATCGAGGTAGCGGGCGAGTCCCGCGTCCGGGACCTCATGGCGATGAGGACGAAGCTGGAGCGCGACGAATCCCTGCCGCTGGCGTGCGGCGTGGACGTCCAGCACGACCGGATCGAGGCGACGCTGGCGCAGGCGTCCGGCGAGCGTCTCGAGGTGCTCCGCCACGCGGTGCTGTGGGGCGACACCCACGACGCGGAGGGCGGCGCGTGGACGCTGCTCGCGGCGCTGCTCGACGAGCACCGGCCGAACATGACGCTGGTGGACAGCGGAGACGGTCGGCGGCCGAGTCGCCCCCACCGCTAATTATGCAACCCGCAACGCCTACCGACCGGGCGTCGCGGCTTGAGGCTTGAGAACCGGGGCGGCGCGAGTAGAATACCGCCTCTTTTTGCGTCCGGAACGTTTCGATGACCTTTCTAGTCGGCGAGAACTGCATCAAGTGCAAGCTGACTGACTGCGTGGAGGTCTGTCCCGTGGACTGCTTCTACGAGGGTCCGAATATGCTGGTCATCCACCCGGACGAATGCATCGATTGCGCACTGTGCGAGCCCGAGTGCCCGGTGGACGCCATCTTCAGCGAGGACGAGATTCCGGAAGGCCAGGAGGACTTTCTGGATCTCAACGCCGAACTCGCCGAGATCTGGCCGAACATCAACGAGAAGAAGGATCCGCCGGAAGACGAAGCCGAATGGCGCGAGGTCACGGGCAAGCGGAAGTACCTAGAAAGGTAGCAGCCTTCGTTGTCGTTCAGCTCGCGTGGGGGCGGTATGCCTTCCGCAACGGACTCTATTCGAGCAACTCTTCGAGCTTCTCGTCGAGCTTGTGGCGGCGAAGGTCCTTCGCAATGATCGTCCGGGTTCGCGAGTCGACCAGGTAGTTGTTCGGCAGACCCTCGGTCCTGGCGTTGTAGGCGAGGGCTGCCTCGGTCTCCCACCCCATCCCAAGGTTGTGCCAAGGCGGTTCTTCGTCTTCGGAAGCCTCGACCCAGTCCTCGCGTTCCTCGTCAACGGTAAAGGACACGATTTCGAAGCCCTTGCCCGGAACCGTGCGTAGGCTTGCTTCATGTGCGGAATCTCCATTCGGCAGGGACCGCACCAGGAAGCCCAGAACTCCACCAGCAGGTAGCGACTGTTGCTTCGTAGGTCGGCCGTGCGCACGACCTCGCCATCAAGCGTTTCGCCCTTGAAGTTGTGCCCATCTTTACGGGACCCCACGTAGCGCCACCCGGGGCCTTCGCATTGAGCACTGCGAAAAAGGCCGTTCGCGGCCGGTCCAACGGGATCTCGACACGGAATCTGGCGTCAGGACCAATCGACGCTTGAGCGATGACGCCCTGCGCTTCGAGGGGAGGCCTTTCGTCCGGCTTTGCCGTCTCTTTCCATTGCTCCAACCGGGTTTGATCCCACGTGCGTGCCGGATCGAACACCGTGAAGTCACCGTTGTCATACGGCGCGGCGGTCGTTCCCTCCAGCACCATCACCGATGCTTCTTCGGCGAGGACAGGCGACGATGCAAGCAGGGCAAGGGCCAATGTGAACACGCAGTTCCGCGTGCGATGCTCGTTGCGCCTCATCGTGGAATCCTACGCGTTGGGGGGTACGCCGACTCTACCACGCTCATTCCTCCTACGGGCGCGGCGCGATGGCCCCGCCCTATTTCGGCGAGCGGGGTGCCGTTCCCTGAGTAGCGGCATCGCCCCTTGCGGTCTCCTTCAATTCGTATAAGGCGGCCAGGGCATCCCGGGGCGACATCGAATCCGGATCTAGTTCGTCCAGTCGCCGCACGATGGCGTCCCCTGCGGAACCCGCCTCCTGCATGGCACCGACACCGGGGCGCAGATCCTGGAAGAGGTCCATCTGAGCCGATGTCCCGGTGTGGGCATGCCGCGTTTCGAGATCGGTCAGCCGCCGTTTCGCGTCGGCGAGGACGGCACCCGGCACGCCGGCGAGCTTGGCGACCTCGATCCCGTAGCTCTGGCTTGCCGGCCCGTCGCGTACGCTGTGCAGGAACACGACCTCGCCCCGGTGCTCGACCGCGTCGAGGTGGACGTTTGCGGCGCCGTCGATTTCCGACGGCAGCGCGGTCAGCTCGAAGTAGTGTGTCGCGAACAGGGTGAAAGCGCCGATGTGTCGAGCGATGTAGTCCGCCGTCGCCCAGGCCAGCGCAAGGCCGTCGTAGGTGCTGGTGCCGCGGCCGATCTCGTCGA
>JAPOYW010000553.1 GCA_026706425.1 Gammaproteobacteria bacterium | reverse complement strand
GTCCAAGCGTCAACGCCGTTCGATTCGTCACCCTAATTCGGAGACCGCACACTAGCAGCCGTAGGAGACGGGCTCGTCCCGTCCCGTTTCCGGCGCATCGACAATGTCCGGCGCGGGCGGGGACAAGCCCCGCCCCTACGGGGTCTTCGCCGCATGCCGGGGCATTCCGTAGGGGACGGGCTTGTCCCGTCCCGTTACCACGGGAGCCAATACGTCCGGCACGGGCCACCGCGCGCCCTTCGGGCGCGATAGGGTCGCCCTACGGACACGTCACTCCCGCCGGGTCACCAAGGCAACCGTGTTGCCCTCGGGATCCTCGAAGAACGCCATCCACTCCGTCTCGCCCGCCGGCCCGAAGGTGCCGTTCTCGTCCTTGTGGACGGCCTGCGGGCGATGGACGAAGCGGACCCCGTTGGCTTCGAGTTCCGCGACGCGCGCGTCGATGTCGCCGGTCCAGAGATAGAGAATCGAGTTTCCCTTCGCCTCCCCGCCGCTCTCGAACAGCACCCGGACGCCGTCGAAGTCGAAGAACAATAGCCCGGGCGGATCGAAACGGGCGATGAACCCGGCACCGACGACATCTCGATAGAACGCCTCCGTGGCGTCGAGATCCTCGACATGCATGGCAATTTGGTAGATCTGCATGGATCGCTCCTCCGTTACCGTTGTGCGCCGCCCTGCAACTCGACGAACCGGCGGTACCGACTCCCGGGGTCCGCCATGAGGTCGTCGTGGCTGCCGATACCGCGGATCTCCCCGTCTTCGAGGAAAACGATCCGGTCGGCGCGGCGGATCGTCGACAGGCGGTGGGCGATGACGATGACCAGCCGGCCTTCGGTCGCCTCTCGAAGCGAACGAACCAGGGCATGCTCCGTGGCCGGATCGAGCGCGGCCGTGGGTTCGTCCAGGATGAGGATGGGCGTATCCCGGATCAGACCGCGGGCGATGCACAGGCGCTGTTTCTGCCCCACCGAGAGCGTATCGCCGGATCGGCCGAGCACCGTGTCGAAGCCTTCCGGCAGCGCGTCGATGAACGTGAGCGCCCCGGCCGTGCGGCACGCCGCGCGCAGGTCGGCCTCGGATGCGGACGGGTTGACCAAATGCAGGTTGGACCGAATGGACTCGCTCATCAGCAGGTGCTCCTGGAAGACGTAGGACACCTGGCGACGCAGCGAAGCAAGGTTGACCCGGTGGATGTCCTCTCCGTCGATGAGCACGCGCCCGCGGGTCGGGCGGTAGAAGCCGGGGACCAGATACGCAAGGCTTGTCTTGCCGGCGCCCGTGGGACCCACCACGGCCACGAGTTCGCCGACCCTTAGGTTCAGGTCGACGCCGCGCAGTGCGACCTGGCCGTTGGGATAGTCGAAGTCGACGTTCTCGAAGCGCACGCCCTGGCGGACCGGCGAGAGATCCGACATTCGCTCGAAGGCGTCCTCCGCCTCCATGTCCAGGAAGAAGAACACGCGCCGGATCGCCGCGGTATTGCCCTGCAGATTGATCCAGGCCATGCCGATGGCAAGGCCCGCGCCGCCGATCGACAGCGCGAAACCGAACACGGTCCCGAAGTCCCCCGGCGTCATCGACCCTTCGATGACGCCGCCGAGAACCGCGACGGCGACGTAGACGCCGAGGCCAATGGTCAAGATCGTCGACAACGCCCACATGGCGATCTGCATGAGCACGACGTGCCGGTAGCGCCGGTACGACTCGTCGCTCTTCGCCTCGATGCGCTCCTTGTCCCGGTTCATGCCGCCAAGACTCTGAACCGCCGCGATGTTGCTCATGCTTTCCTCGATGGCGTTCGTGGTCGCCGTACCCGCAGCCCGGCTCGCCTGCTGGACACGGCGGATCAGGCCGGACGCCGGCAACGTGGCAAGCAACCCCACGGGGACTAGGAGGCCGGCAATCCAGACCAGGTTCGGCAACGCCTGGTCGTAGCTGTACTGCAGCAGGTAGAGCGTGACGCCGACCCCGATCAGCGTGAAGATCGGCTCCAGGGTGAGGCCCAAGGAGATCTCCGGCACATCGGGTGCGTCGTACATGACCCGGTAGACGGAATCGCCGATGCGGTGGTCGTCCAGGCGACTCATCGGCAGTTGCGCGAGGCGATTGAACAGGCGGGTGCGCAAGCCGTTCGCCAGGCGCTGGGTGAGACGGATGTTGATCCAGGTCTCGACGACGCCGAACACGCCCGATACGGCGCTGCGTCCGGCGTTGAGCTTGAGTTCCGACGTGCTGGCGCTGTCCGCGCCGCCGCCGATCCAGACGAACAGCCCGCCACGGCCGAACAGGAACAGCAGCACCGCGGAGAAGGCGATCACCGCCAGCATGATCTCCATCTGGCCCAGGCCCGAAACCGCGTCGACGAACGGGACGATGTGCGGCGGGAAGGGGATCTCGATGTCATCGAAGGACTTGCCGAGGATCACCTGGTCGATGGTGATCTTGGCGAGGAACGGCAGCGTGAGGCCGGGGATGAGCGCGAGCGCCGCGAGAACCATCTTGCCCGCAAACAACGCCTTGACGTTCCTGAGCAGAACCAGGGCGCGGCCGATGAGCCCGAGGGCCTGGATGTTGGTGGTGTTCGTCGCCAGATCGATGCGGTCGTCGAACCGGGAATCCTTGCCAAACGACGCGAATCCTCGTCCGGACTCGACTGTTGCGCCTTCGCTCACGACGCCGTCTCCTGCGCGGGTACACCGTCGGTTTCGGCGTTTACGAAGTGTCGGTAGCGTCCGTCCGGGATCGCCATCAAGGCGTCGTGGCTGCCCACCTCGCCGATCCGCCCGTCCTCCAAAAAGGCGATCTGGTCCGCGTTGCGGATGGTCGACAGCCGGTGCGTGATGAGGAATACGATGCGGTCCCGACCCCAATCCGACAGGTTGGCGAGCAGCCTCTGCTCGGTCTCGGCATCCAGCGACGCCGTGGGTTCGTCGAGAATCAGGATCGGCGTGTTCCGGACGATGGCCCGGGCGATGGACAGCCGCTGGCGCTGACCGGTGGAGAGCTTGCCGCCCCGTTCGCCGAGTTCGGTGTCGTAGCCCTCGGCCATGTCGCGAATGAACTCGTCGGCGCAGGCGACCCGGGCCGCCGCTTCAATGTCGCTTCGCGTTGCATGGCGGCTTGCATAGCCGATGTTGTCTGCGACCGTGGCCGCGAACAGCACGTTCTGCTGCAGCGCAATGGCGATCTGGCTGCGCAGGTCGTCGATGGCCATGTCGCGGACGTCCACATCATTGAGGCGAACGCTGCCAGTGGCGGGGTCGTAGAGCCGCAACAAGAGCGACATCAAGGTCGACTTGCCGGAACCCGTCGCCCCGACCAACGCGGTGACCGTGCCTGCACGGGCCGTGAGATACACGCCACCTAGAACCCTCTGGCCGGCTTCGTATGCAAAGCGGACATCCCGGTACCCGACTTCCCGGATCCGAGTCGGCACGCGTATCGGATGTGCCGGATCCGACACCTCGGGCTCGACATCCAGCAAGTGGTAGGCCCGATTGAGCCCCACGGCCATGTCCTGCATCAGGCTCCATTTGTTGATCAGGCCACGACCCCAATCGAAGTACTCCTGGACCCGCCCGCTGGCCTGCTGGAAGGCGCCCAGGTTCCACACCGCGAAGCCGACCAGAGTGATCGCGCCGGCGAGCCAGGTCGTCTCTTCGTCGACGGTCCAGCCGGCCATCAGGTAGTCGGCGGTGTACATGGCGGCCCCGGCGATGGCGAGCACGATCATCCACAGCAGGATCATCTCCATCCGCACCCTGAGCGCGGCATTAAGCGCGTGGTTCGAGTCGGCGTCGAAGCGGCGCATCGCCCTCGCCTCCACCTGGTTCGCCTTGATGACGCGAATCGCGGCGAAGGCCTCCTGGATTCCCGAGGTGAGATGGCTGTTCGCCTCCCGTGCCAGACGCGCCAAGCGCTGCAGACGCGGCGTGTACCACGCGACCACCAACACGATGGGGACCGTTGCCAGGATGCAGATCAGCCCGAGCACGGGGTTGAACAGCCACAGGATGAAGAACGCCAGCGCGAGCTTCCAGATCATGTTGATGGGGTCGAGGATCGCGGTGTCGATGATCGCCGTGACCGTGGCGCTGTCCTGGT
>JAPOYW010000094.1 GCA_026706425.1 Gammaproteobacteria bacterium | reverse complement strand
TGGGCGCGGGACCGTAATGAGCTCGCCGAGGAAATCATGCGATTCGTGGTTCTGCCGTGCTACGTCCAGATCGCAGTTGATCGAGGTGTCCCGGAAAACGAACTAGCCGAGTTCGTCACCCAAATGGTCACGGACGATCCCGAAGCCATCCAATCCGTCATCCGCGACCTGGTGCCCGTTCTCGGCGGCCTCCAGGAAAACGAGCGGGTAGTGTTCTACGAAGAACACAAGAACGTCTGTATCGAGGCGTCGCGATGAGCACCGTTCAAGACGCAGCTTCACTCCACCGTCCACCGCACTCCCGCCTGAATGCCCCAGAGGGACGTACTCTCAGTGTCTGAGTCCAGTCCGACCCCGAATTCGCCGTTCAATGTGGCGCTCACGCGAGGCGAGAACTCCTTGACGGCGCGGAACTGCAAACGCGCCCAGGAATCCGCCATGCCGGAGTGAAACCGGTATCCGTAGGCGGTGATGGCGCTGTCTTCCTCGAGGTCATGCGCGAACTCCACGTTTGCGAACAGACGGACTCGTGAATCCGGCATGAGCATGTCGAGCTCCAGACCCAGAGCCGCTTCCATTGCTGCATCCCGCTCCTGCCGGACGGCGACGCCGTCGCTGTCGGTGAAGCGATCGAAATCCACGCCTGTCCACGCGATGCGCACACGCGGCGTCATCCGGAAGTCGTCCCGTCCGAATCGCCAGCCTGTCTCCGCCGACACACCCCACGAGTCTCCGTCGACGCCGGTCGACAGGCCTCGCCGGCGGTAGTCCACCCTGGCTTCCCAAACGCTGAATCGCGCTGCCGTTGCCGCAAACGGCCCCTGTTCGCCCATCCAGACCAAACTCGCCTCGCCGCCGTAACCGATCGCCTCGGCGTGCGACTTGGCCGGGCTACGGCCGTTCCGGACGTTCGCATTCACCTGGACCAGGTGGCCGGAAAACCCCGCTCGCAAATTGTTGCTCACTCCGTCGAGCCCCCGATACGCGCCCAATTGCAGCTCGCTGCGACGCTCCCGCCAGTGCCCGCCATCGAACGGGTGCTTGTCGGCGCGGGCGTTCTCGATGCGCCGGCCACCGTGCCGCACCCGCAACCAGAGGCCACCGGGGCCATTTTCCGCTAGCGCGTCGCCCGCTTCGGCAAGGTCCCGCCAGGTTCCGTCGAACCGTTCACGCATGAGTTCGGTAAGCACCGAATAACCGTAGATCTGCGCGAAAGCCTCCGTCGCGTTCCAGTATCGGGCGCGCTCGAGAAACGCCTGCGGGTCTTCGAACCATTCCGCAAAGCCGATGCGCCGATTGTCGGTCAGGTAGTTCAGTCGCGCATCGATGCACTCGGCGAGGCCCTGATCGTCCTTGTCGAAAGCGAAGCCGCCGTACTCCACCACAGGATCGAGTGCCGCAACGACGAAGCGGGCGTCGGAATTACGGGACGCCTCCCGGTTGCCCACTTCGCCCCGGGCCAAGGCATCCACGCGCCCGCTCTGCAGTGCGTCCAGTTGCTCCTGATCGCTGGACATGATCAGCACTTCCTTCACAGTGCCCGCCGGACCCTCGATACGCACCCGGTTCGCCAGATTCTCGCTGGAGCCTGCTGGCGCGATCCGAAAGTCGGCACTGCCGTCGGCGGAGAGCATGGTGCCGTCGGCCAGGTAGATGGTGGTTCCCGAGGCCAGATCGCCCTCGCTTCCCGCGACGCCGGTCAGCACCAGCAGCCGATGCTCGCCGGTCGTACCCCCCAACACGGCGACGCGCGCCTCGTCCAAGTCGCCGTGAGTCGAGTAGCGTTGCGCGTCCTGAGCGCGAACAAGCAGCGACTGCCGAAAAGCGATGTGACCGGAAGTGAACGCCACCTGCTCCACCCCGCTGGCGTCACGTGTGCGCGATTCCAGAATAGTGATGCCGCCGCCCACGAAGTCGTACTCAGGATCTGCCGCCCGCAGCCAGATGCCCGGCCATACGCCGATGCCCTTTCGGTCGAACCCAAGGCCAGCATCCGCCATGGTTTCCAGCGCCGTCAGCAGGTCGGCCTCGTAACCGAGATGCCTGTCGAAAGAGGGACTGTCCGGATTCGGGTTCTCGCTGAAGCTCACGGGCCGGAAGTCCGCGAAGAACCCGTAGGTCAGCCGTCGCGCGTCCTCGACACAGGCATCCCCGGACAGGCGCGGACCGTCCGTTTGCGCATTCGCGCCCGTTGCCGCCAGGACGCACACCCCGGCCCACAGCCGCACTGCGCCGCAGCCGCGGATTCGGGCTGACTCGGCGACCCGCCCACGCGGTCCCGCCACGTCAGACGTGCCGTCTCTGGCCGTGGCTGAACTGATGATCCTCTTCTGTCCTTGCTGGCGCTGACTGCGACGAAACGGGCGTGGTCGATGGTTCAACCGGTAGCCCATTCTAGCCGACCACACCAACGCCGCTCTTTGAACCGTACCGGCTTTCCCGGCCCGGCTCGAAACCGCTCGAGCGATAGACCCGGGTCGGATCCGCCACCATCCGCCCGTCCTCGAGACGGCCAAACTGCCAGGCGTCCCGAAGTATGACCGTTCGCTCGCCTGCCGGAGCATCCCTGACTGTCAGGGTGTTTCGGGGATCGTCGGATTCACAACCGCGCAAGGGATATGTCTCCGATCGCCCAGGGAATGATCGAAAGCCGGCTGGCGCACCACGAAGTCGCTTCGTGCCAGTCCTTCGACGGGCTCACCGCCGTCCGTGGCAACCGGCAGAGGCCCGCATCAGGCCCGACCGCCCGGGCACATCGAACTGCCACGCGACACATGGAAGCTTGAAACCGTGGCGCATGAGAAACCATCGCCGAGATCCGCCTCCGTGCGCGGGTCGTTGATCGCGGCGCTGGCGTTGAAGTAGCGCAGTATCCGCTTGCGGTCACGATTCATGACGCCGAGCGATACCGTGCCGTTGCCCGCTTCAATGTCCTTCGGTTTCAACAGATGGAAGTCGGCCGAAAACTCAACTGGGCCGGACTGTATTGAGCGATGCGTAGTCGATCTCCCGAATGACCCAGTTGGCGCTGTCTTGCGGATTCACCTCGAAACGGATCGCTTCTGCGCCCGCGGCGGATGCACCGAAACGGGACCAGGAACGAGACACAAAGGGATCTTGGTGGTCATGTTCATTTCGACGAACGGTCCGTCTGACGCAAATGCGCGCGGATCCCAAATGATGAGTCTCATTGCTTCGGGATTTGCCCCGACTGAACGCGCTGCAGTTCTTGTAGAATGTTTGCAACGAACACCCAGGTCGAGCTGGTCTTGACGACGAGGTTACCGATGCAAGCAACCAGAGAATTCGTTGCGCTGGCGGCGCTGGCTACAGCGGCCTGCTCGCCGCCTGCCTCCGAAACGCAGACAGAAGGCTCCGTACTCCCCGTCCCCGCAGACATCGCGGCGGTGGTTTCGACCGCTGTACCCGGCATCACCATCACGAGCGGGGAACTCAATGCCAGCGGTGACCAGTACGAGGTCACCGGCACGTTGCCGAACGGTGACGAGATCGAGATCGATACGGTGCAGTCGAACGGCGCGTGGACGGTGCTCGAGATCCAGCGCGATATCGTGTGGTCATCCGTGCCGCAACCGGTCCGCACCGCGGCTGCCGCCGCGCCGGATTCCTTCGAGCCGGTCCGCGTCATCGAAAGCACGCAGGCGGCGGACGGCTCGATAGTCTATGAATTGTTCCGGGCAATGGAGGATGGAAGCCCCTCGCAGGGACCGGCCATGGAAGTGCGCTGGCATGAAGGGAGTGCGGAGGTGATGCGTTGAGCGCCGACGCAGACATCAGCGATCCTGACTGCGCACGGCCGTGCCGAGGAGGCGGACAAAACCATCCGTCGGGAAGCCCTATGGCTGCAGGAGGTGTCGCTCCAGCAACGCCCGCATGTCACGCTGCCCGTCTGCGATGAGGAGTGCGTAGACCGTAACGCCGACTACCCGATGGATGACTCGGGAGGGGTCGAACAAGACCTCCCGGTGCTGCCATATCCCGATATTGAGCAGTTCCCTCGGAAGCTCCCGCGATCTGGATGCCCGGACAGGCCCTGGGAACGGCCTGTCGATCCGTTGCAGCACATAGTCCGCCCGGGCCGGTGATTC
>JAPOYW010000229.1 GCA_026706425.1 Gammaproteobacteria bacterium | reverse complement strand
GCCTCCTGAAGTCGCCGCGGGACATCGCGGACTTCCTGCGCCTGAAGCTCGCCGGGCGGCGCAACGAGGTTTTCGGCGTCATCTTTCTCGACACCCGTCTGCGCCTGATCGAGGTCGCGGAACTTTTCAACGGCACCATCGACGGGGCGACGGTCTATACGCGCGTGGTCGTGCAGCAGGCGCTCGACCGCAACGCCGCGGCCGTGATCGCCTTCCATAACCATCCCTTAGGTGGAAAACAAAGTGTCAACCTACCGATGATCGGCTCTGTTCTGCGCAAGATACTTGGGGCCGATCCTCTGCATTTGCGCCAACTTCTGACGGCTTAGAGTTCCTGCGATCGTTCGCATTGGTTGATGTGCGTGCCGTCGACACTTCCGCCAGTCGCCATCATCGAATCCATTGGTGCCTCACAGGTCACTTGTACCATCGCACCGCTCCACTGCCCTGCGGCCCGCGGAGCCGGAGGCCGGCGTTGGCCGGGCGAAGTCCGGTGCTTCGCGAGGCTTCTCGCCACGTAGAACACCCGGACGATTTTCCTCGTCCCATCGTTCGGCGTCCCTCCAGGGGCGTGTCCAGGAGCACACAGCCCATGCCCGCATCGATTACCGCCCCCGCACCCGACAACCGCTTTCGATCCCTCTCGCCCTGCGCATTGTCCAAGAGCGAGAAATCCTCCGTGGTGGCTCTCGCGCTGAAAGTGTTGTCCCAGCGCTTCCGCCGCGGCCGCGTCCTCAACTCGCCCCAGGACATCGAGGGCTTCCTTCGCCTGAAACTCACCGGGCGGCGCAACGAGGTGTTCGGCATCATCTACCTTGACACCAGGCATCGCCTGATCGAAATCGCCGAACTCTTCAAGGGCACCGTCGACGGGGCGACCGTCTACCCGCGCGTGGTCGTGCAGCAGGCGCTGGAGAAGAACGCCGCGGCCATCGTGATTTTCCACAATCATCCCAGCCAGGTCGCTGAGCCGAGCGACGCCGACCGCGGCATCACACTGAAGCTCAGCCGAGCCCTGGCGCTGGTCGACGTGCGCGTTCTCGACCACTTGGTTGTCACCGACGGGCACGTGGTCTCGTTCGCCGAACGCGGTCTCATATGACCCAGCGTGTCTGCAGCTATTTACCGGTGTTCGGCACCGATTCCAGTGGCACGGATGCCAACTTCGTTCTGCGCCTTCGACGAAGTGCGGCGAGTTCTCCCTCGCGTCTCTGAAGCAGTGTCCGACTCTCGGACCAGGCCGCAAAGTAGTGGTCGACGAGTGCTGCAAGCTGGCCGAGCTGGGTTCGCAGCGCAGCGTTCTCTTCACGCAAGGCGGTCAAGGCCTGTTGGCCCGGCGCTGTCCGTCGCCGCTGTTTGCGCTGCCACTTGTGCAGCGTGCGCACGATGTCGGGATGGTAGCGGTAGAGCGTGGTACGCGAGACGCCTGCGATCCGACACAGCGCCGTTGCGGTCGGTTTGCCGGGCGTGCTGTCTGACGCGTGTTGAGCCATCAGTTGCGACAGCGCCCGTTGAAGCCGTTGTTCCGTCGATGCCTTATCGGCCATGGTTGCCTTCCTTGCACTGGGCATTGTCGATTGCTCGCATCATCGCGCGAGCCTCCTCGAGTCGGCTGCGCGCGATTTGCAGCGTCTGTCGAGGCAGTGCCGGTTCGTGCAACAAGGCCTCGTGTCGATCGACCTGATCCAGCCAGTACGATCGATGTCTTGGCGTGACCGCGAAGTTCCTGCATCGCGCGCAGGTGGAGGGCTCCCGGCGTTCGGGGTTGGGACCGACGGCGTTGCCGAGACAGGCGCTGTGCTCTTCGCGGTAGACGCAGAACCCCCAGTCGCACACGCCGAGCGTGAGTCCGGCGTCGGTCAACATGCGCGCATAGCTCTCGATGTCTTCCTTGAGACGCGCGCCTCTGAAGCGCGGGCGCCTGGCGGCGATCTCCCGGCCTGCGCGTCCGCCCAGGGCGGGAGTCGCGAGCATGTGTTCCCAGGCGGCCACCGACTGCTCGAGAATCTCGGCATCGATCTCCTGGTTGAGACGATAGTCGGATCCGCAATACGACGTATCGGTGACGGCGCGTTCGCGATGGCCGAGATGTTGGGCGATGGCGAACAAGGCCGATCGGTCCCGCAGCGCCGCGAAGCGCACGAAGGTCTTGCGGCCCTGATGCGTTGTCAATCGCCATGGCTTCCCGTCATGATCGGGCAGGTCCAGCCACGCAGCGAATCGATTGAGCAACCATCGCATGCGCAAGGTCGAAGCGATCTCAATCTCGCCCTCGCAGATTGGACGCCACTCGGTGGCACCGCTGGCATGGCAGCGGCGCAGCCACAGATCGTCCCGGCCTGTTTGCCGGCGATGTCCTTCGGACAGTGCTTCGAGCACCTTGATGGCTTGAACCGCCGGTGGCGGTGCGACCCACCGATGGGGGCGGCCGTGGTACTCGGGCTGCCTTTTGAAAATGGCGCCGACGATGACGTTCATGGAATCGGGCTCGGCACCGTGACGCTGAACGCAGCCGGCCTGCAGGTGACGAATCTCGCTGGCTCTTGCGCCGACGAGGTAGGCGATGACGACGAAGCAGGCCGCGTAGAGCATGTCGATGGCGCGAGCCATGCTGCCAACCGTTGTCAGCGACCGGTCGTGGCCGGGAATGTTGAGAGCGGCCTGCTTCAGGGCACGCGTTGCCGCGTTCGTACAGGCATGTCTGCCGCAGCCGCGCCCCTCGGCCGATGCCATCGCATCGGCGTAGACCTGTCGCGCTTGCAAGATGTTGCCGGCCCCTACGCTGACCAGATCGATGGCCTGCTTGACGAGCACCACGGCAACCGCGTCGGGAGTGTGCGGCCAGCGTCGGATATCGGCATCGCGCACGCCGGCGACATCGCCGAGACTGCGCCCGCGAAAAGGGTCGAACGTGAGTCCATCGTCGATCTCATCGCGAAAGCGATAGAGATACGTGAACAGATACGGGTACTTTTCCACCGTCGTGTTGGCCACTGTCCCGCTGGCGGTACCGGCACGTTCCGCGATCGCGCGTTGAAACTGCCGCACCGCGGTGGCGTCGAGACTGCCAAAGCGTGAGATGCCGGCGCGATCCATCCATCGGAGCAGCTCGCGCAGATACATGAAGTAACCGTTGACTGTCCTCGCTCGCTGCCCCAATCTCGTGCCCAGCCCGCGGCGACGGATGACGGCGATCAACTGCCGGCTGCTCTCCAGCAGCGAGGCATACCGATCGTCGGTGAACACCCGGCCGTTGGGCATGGAGAAACCCCACAGCAATCGAACCGGACGAGGCTCTTCGAGCACGTTGGTCGGTCGAAGGGTCCAAACGGCATCGTTCCAGGCGCAGTCGAGCAGAAACCAGCCTCGATCGGTGGAGGCTGCCTGCTCGTCCGATGGCGTGCCGCGTGGTAACTCGTGTGACAGTGACGTGGGCATCCGGGTCTCTTATCTAAGCTCCGGCAACGGCGGAAGCGCCCGCATCAGCGCTTGTGCCGACGCGCGTTGATCGCTGCCGAACCGTGGCAGGATGTCCTGTTCCAGGATCTGCAGTTGCGGTTGGTAGACGGCCTTCCACCGCGCCGGATGCAACGTCGCTGCGCTCGCGCGCAGATGATCGCGGGCCTGCAGCAGTCTGGCCAGGGTCGTCGGATCCTGTGCAATGATGGCGTTGGGGCAGGTGAAGCAGCCCATGTAGTTGGTGCACAGCTCGCCGCGACGCGAACCCGGCGCGATGCCTTCAAACGGGTTCCGGCACTCGAATCCGAACATCGACACGACGGCGCCTCCAGGCGGCTCTGCCGGCCCCGCTCGCGGCGACTCGACGGCGGCGGTGCCGTCGCGCTGTTCGACGTGCTCGATGAACGCGCCCTGGAGTGCGGCGATGCGGGCATCGTTCCGTGCCTTCAGGAGCGGCGTGTCGACGTAACCGATAGTGGTTGCAACGTGCCCGTGGTTGGCCAGCGACTGAGTCTTGCGAATATCGCCGCTGACTCGGTAGAAACTTGCCAGCACACTGGGCCGGATGGACGCGAGCGAAAAGTGCGCAAGCCCATGGCGATCGCGGAATACCTTGAGGTGATGCCTGACGGCCGCCGTTGTCAGTACGCTGACACCAGAATGGTGCTTGTACAG
>JAPOYW010000219.1 GCA_026706425.1 Gammaproteobacteria bacterium | reverse complement strand
TCCGAACCGGTCATGAAACGAGCCTGATCGAACGTGTGGATGGCCATGTCGAGCAGCAGGATATTGGCCATCTCGTCGCGGAAGCCGCCGAAGTGAGCGCCCAGGAAGAAGTCCGCGCAGACCATCCCGACCTCGCCGATGACGCCATCGGCCACCAATTGACGCATGCCTTGGGTGCCCGCCAGGTAGCGGCGGTTCTGCATGACGGCGTGGGTCTTGCCGGTTCGCGCCGAGATCGCGAGCAGTTCCAGCGCTTCCTCCACGGACGTCGCGAGCGGCTTCTCGGACAGGACATGGCAGCCGGCCTCCATGGCCTCACCGGCGATCTGGCGACGGGTCTCCGGAATCGAGGTGTCCAGCACGACCTCGACGTCGATGGACCGCAGCGCGTCGTCCAACGAGCTGAAGCGTGGCACGTCCATGCCGTTCTGCGAAGCCAGGGCACCCGAGGCTGCCGGGACCACATCGACCAGGCCCACGATGTTGATGTCGGTGCGGGGATCCAGGATTCCGGCCCAGTTGTTGCCCATTCCGCCACAGCCGACGAGTAAGGCGTTTAGCGAAGTCATGCTCTCACCAGCCTTGGTCGCGATGTTGGGAGGGCACGTTGCCGTTGGCCGTCATGGCTAAGAACCCGCACCTTCGACGCGAAGCCCCGGGATTCCCGCGAAGTCGTTGGCGTTTAGGCTCATCAGGGTGGCGTCCCGAGAAGTCGCTGTCACGCCGATGGCGATGTCGGCGGCGCGTCGACGTGGCGACCCCAGTTGTCGGAACACCTCTGCGGCCACGGAGGCCAGCCGTTCCGAAAACGACACGATGCCGTCTTCCCCGAAAAACGAGCGTGCCGTTGCAAGCTGTTCGGGGGTTCGGGGCCCTCGGGAGAACTCGTACCAAGCGATGGCGCTGATCTCGATCACCTGACCGGTGGTCGCGATTTGGTGCAGGCGGCGTCTCTCCGGCCCCGCAGCACCCAGCGAGTGAATCAGGAAGTCCGTGTCGAGATGAACGGGCATCAGAATCCCTCGTCCTGTTCTTTGAGCCTTCTAACCTCGTCCTCCGCATCGTGGCCCTCGAACAACTCGAACAGCCGTTCGAGCGTCCGAACACGTTGCTCGCGTTGAGCGGGCGGAATCCCGAGTATTGCGTCGCGCTGACGCAGAATCGCGCGACGGATGCCTTCGGAAGTCGAGCACCGATAGGCCAAAGCCAACTCTCGTGCCGCCTTTCTGGCTGGCTCGTCAAGCATGATGGTGGTCCGGGTCAGCATAGGTTGTGCATTACGTCGTTGCATAAGGTATGTCTACCACTGCATGGAATCTCTGGCAAGTAGGACCTCCCCGGTCGGGCAGATGTGGTCGGCGCGGTTTACCTCGGCCCCGCCGAAGCGCACAATGCCCGTAGTGAAGGGACGGTCCGACGACCGACATAGAAAGTCATGAACCCGGTCGTTGCCCGAAACGAAATCGAACCCCTGCTCGCCGAGTTGATCCGGCAGCTATCTGCCGAAGGACGCGCGACCGAGCAGGTGATCTACCAGCGTATCCGGAAGTCTCTGTGCGAGGCGAGGGATCCGTTGGAGGTGAGCCGTCCGCTCAACGACCTGTCCACCATGGCGCACGTCCGACCCAGGACGTCGGGTGACGCCGATGTCCTATTGGCGCGAATCCTCGAGAAAGCCGAGGCGCTCACGCTGCCCGACGAATCCCCGCTGATCCATTGATCCCCGAGCGCGCCGGAAACGATCCGTAGGGTCCGGGCTTGTCCCGTCCCGGCGCGCCCTCCGGGCGCGTTTCGAGAATGCTTGCGCATTCTCGTGGTAACCGCCGAAGCCCGAGGGCACGTTCGCTTAGGACGACGGCACGCCCTGGCGGGCGATAGCGCCGCCTCTACCGCCCCGTCGGCACCTCGTTGAACGGAATCCCCTTGTCGACGCGGACGTCCTGGGGCAGGCCGAGCACGCGCTCGGCGAGGATGTTCAGCATGATCTCGTCGCTACCGCCTGCGATGCGGCTCCCGGGCGCACCCATGAACGTGGCTTGGTACATCCCGTGGGCTTCGGCGTGGGCCGGGTCCGAGATGGCGCCGGACAGTTCCAGCAGGTCCATCGCGAAGGACGCCATGTCCTGGGTCTTCGAAGCGGCAACGAGTTTGCCGATCGAGTTCTCCGGTCCGGGCGTATCCCCCCGCGAAAGAGCCGACAACGCCCGGTAGCCGGTGTACTTGAGGCCCGTCTCCTCGGCATACCACGACGCGAGCTTGGCACGCACGTTGCGGTCCTTGATGGCGGGCTCGCCGTCGACGGTGAGCTTGCGCGCCAGGTTGAACACCTGGCGGAATCCCACGCCGCCGCCCATTCCCCCGGCGCCGATGGCCAGGCGTTCGTTCATGAGCGTGGTCAGCGCCACCTGCCAGCCTTGGCCCACCGCGCCTAGGCGTTGGTCATCGGGGATCCGCACGTCGTTGAAGTAGACCTCGTTGAAGTTTGCGCCCCCGGAAATCTGCTTGATCGGGCGGATTTCGATGCCCGGCGACTTCATGTCCAGGAAGAAGTACGACAACCCCTTGTGTTTCGGCACTGTCGGATCGGTGCGCACCACGATGATCCCGTAGTCGGAGTAGTGTGCGCCCGACGTCCAGATCTTCTGGCCGTTGATCACCCACTCGTCGCCGTCCTTCTCGGCGCGGGTGCGCAATGCGGCCAGGTCCGAACCGCCGGCCGGTTCGCTGAACAGCTGGCACCAGATGTGCTCGCCCGAGGCCAGGGGCGGCAGGTGCTTGCGCTTGTGCTCTTCGCTCGCCCACGCCATCAACGTCGGCGCCGCCATGCCCTGGCCGATGCCGAACACGCCGCCGGGGGTCGAGAATCTGCCCTCCTCCTGGTTCCAGATCACCTGCTCGATGGGGCTTGCGCCGCGGCCGCCGTATTCCTCGGGCCAGCGGAGGCAGGCCCAGCCGGCGTCGTACTTGCGCTTCTGCCAGAGCTTCGAGGCCTCGATCTCGTCGAGGCCTTCGAGTTCCTCGCGTGTCGGCACGTTGGCTTCGAGCCATTGCCGCGCCTCTTCGCGGAAGGCGGCTTCCTCCGGTGTGTCGTTGAAGTCCATGTTCTCGGTTCTCCTGACTGTCTAGGCGGCGTCGCGTTCGATCGCGGTGATGAGCTTGTCCTGCCAGGTCGCTTCGCTGCCGATGTTGACCGACAGCAGCTTGGCGCGGCGGTAGTGGAACTGGCAATCGAACTCCCAGGTGAAGCCCATGCCGCCGTGGGTCTGGATGTTCTCCTTGGAGGCGTAGTAGTACGCCTGCGAAGCGCTGACCCGGGCGGTCGCGGCGGCGGTGGGAAGCTCGTCGGCATCCGTATCCAACGCCCAGGCGCCGTAGTAGCAGTTGGCACGGGCCAGGGTGTTCTTGACATAGGCCTGGGCGAGCTTGTGCTTGATCGCCTGGTAGCTCGCGATGGGTCGACCGAAGGCGTAGCGTTCCAACGCGTAGTCCTTGGCCATCTCCAGGGCGGCGTTCGCGCCGCCGACCTGTTCCCACGCGAACAGCACTGCGGCCCGGTCGAGCAGGCGCTGGGTCGTCTTCCATCCCTCGCCGTCGGTGCCGAGCGGTTCGGCAGCGCTGTCGTCGAAGGCGATCCGGGCATGGGACCGGGTCGGATCCAAGGTGCCCACCGACGTTCGGGAGACGCCGTCGAGTTCGGCTAGGTACAGGCTGGCCCCATCGCCGGCGTCGGATTTCGTGACAACGACGGCGAAGTTCGCGATGTCTCCGTCCGCCACCGGTATTTTGACCCCCGAAACGCCGTTGGCGGTCCCGACCGTGCACAGCTTCTCGGGCCGCGGCTGACCCGGGCCTTCACCGAGCGCGAACGCGCCGACGGCATCGCCGGTCGCGAGCATCGGCAGCCATTTCTCCTTCTGCGCTTCGCTGCCCGCCATGAGAATCGCTTCGGTGGCGAGATAGACCGAGGACGAGAACGGCACCGGTGCCACCGCCCGGCCGAGTTCTTCGGCGATCACGCTGAGTTCGAGGTAGGAAAGCCCCAGGCCGCCGTGGGCTTCGGGAATGACCACGGCTGTCCAGCCGAGTTCGGCGATCTGTTTCCAGAGGGGTTCGTCGTACGGCGCGTCGCCGTCGAG
>JAPOYW010000059.1 GCA_026706425.1 Gammaproteobacteria bacterium | reverse complement strand
GATTGGAGGCCTCGCGCACCGTCGCCTCGGCCCATTCGGCGTTGCGCCCGCGCAATTCGGCGAGCCCCTTGATGTACGAGACGGCATCGTTGACCACCTTGCGGTCCATGGCCGAACCCGACGCTGCCTTGTCCTTCGCCTCTCCGTCCTGCCCGTCTTTGCTGCCTGACTCGTCGCCTCCCGGCTCTCCTTCGTCCGCTGGCGGCTGCGGCGCAGTCGGGATCGGCAGCGGCGAGCCCTCGCCGCCCAGGTTGACCGGCGTCGAGGATCCGATATTGGTGGCCGGCGCCATGGCGGCGATGTGGCTCGCGTACATGATGTAGGTTCCGGCACTGGCGGCGCGTGATCCGTTCGGGGCCACGTAGGTGGCCACGGGCACCGGCGAAGCAAGGATCGCCTTGATCATGTCCCGCATCGATTTGTCGAGCCCGCCGGGGGTGTCCAGTCGCAGGACCAGGAGGTCGATGCCGTCTTCGTCACCCCTTTCCAAGGCTCGCATGAAGTAGTCGGCGGAGGCGGGGCCGATGGCACCCTCTAGTTCGACTACGCGAACCTGCGGAGTCGTTGTATTGCCGCCGTTGTCGGCCAGCACGAGGGCACCCCCCGCCACGGCCAGCGCAAAGGCGACTCTCAAACTCGATCGCACGGCATCCTCCCGCTCAGTCGGGCGACAGACCCTGCTTTGACAGCCAGGCCCGGTTGAACAGCCGGGACTGGTACTTGGCCCCACTATCGCACAGCATGGTGACAATGACATGCCCCGGACCCAAATCCCGCGCGACCTTGGCGGCACCGCACAGATTGATGCCGGTGCTGGAGCCGAAGAACCAACCCTCTTCGCGCAACAGTCGATAGATCAGCGTCACCATCTCCTGGTCCGTGACTTGGACGGCGTCGTCTACCGGCGTCCCCTTGAGATTGTCGGTGGCACGGCTGCTGCCGATGCCTTCCGTGATCGACGGGCCTTTGCTCATAGTCAGTTCGCCGGTGGTGACGTAGCTATAGAGCGCGCTG
Organism: Gammaproteobacteria bacterium; assembly: GCA_026706425.1. GTDB lineage: Bacteria > Pseudomonadota > Gammaproteobacteria > Pseudomonadales > Azotimanducaceae > VXYL01. Next base: position 3,122 of record JAPOYW010000059.1, on the reverse strand, counting down.
CCCATGCAGTCTGCGAGGACCGTTGTCACTCGGGGGTTGCGCTCCTTGAGAAACGTGGCGACGCCGCCGAGCGTTCCCCCGGTTCCCACGGACGACACGAAGGCGTCCACCTTCGCGTCGGTCTGGCGCCAAATCTCGGGACCGGTTGACTCGTAGTGCGCAAGGCGGTTGGCGGTGTTGTCGAACTGGTTGGCCCAAACGCCATTGGACAGGCCGGCGGCGTACCGGCCCGCTTGCTTCTGGTAGTTCATCTCGTCGGCGTAGGGCGCCTTCGGTACGGCGCGTACCTCGGCGCCGAGGGTCTTCAAGAGGTCGATCTTCTCCGGGGACTGGTCCTCGGGGATGTAGATGACGCACGGATAGCCCCGGGCGTTGCAGATATGGGCAAGACCGATGCCGGTGTTGCCGGCGGTGCCTTCGACGACCGTGCCGCCGGGTTCGAGCGCGCCGCTCTTCTCGTGCTCGCGGATGATCCACAGCGCGGCCCGATCCTTGACCGAACCGCCCGGATTCAGGAACTCCGCCTTGCCGAGAATCTCGCAGCCGGTCTCTTCGGAAAGCCGGTTCAAGCGGATCAACGGCGTATTGCCGACGGCGGCGGCGAAGTCAGCGGTTGTCTCCATCCTTCGAGTGGTGTCCGAGTTTGTTCTGCATGGTGGGCGCGCGGGAACGTGAGTTTGTCGACTCGCCCGCGGGGCGGCAAGTGCCCGCCAAGAACTATGCTGGCAACTCGTGGTTATATCGGAGACGCCACGCTTCGCGGTCGTCGAGGGTCTCATGCGAGCGCTAGCTCTTCTCGGTTGAACATCGCCGACGCCGCCGTGCAACAATTCGGCGTTTGCCGCAAGGAGAGGCGTATGCCAGATGCGAGGTCATTTGCCGAGTCCACCGAGTCGGCCGGTATGGCTTCCGAGAAGCTTGACGACTTGCTACGACGCGTTCGCCAGGAGGTCGACGAAGGGCTTCTGCCGTCGGCGCAGATCGCGGTGGCGAAGGAAGGACGACTGGTCCTGTTCGAGACCTTCGGCGACGCGACCAACGACAGTCTGTATTGCGTGTTTTCCGCCACCAAGGCGGTTACCTCGGCCGCGGCTTGGCTCCTGATCGAAGCCGGCGAACTGTCCGTGGACGAGTTGGTCGCGGACATCGTTCCCGAGTTCGCCACCAACGGCAAGGACGTGGTCACGGTCGAGCAACTCTTCCTGCATACAGCCGGCTTCCCCAATGCGCCGTTCCGTCCCACGGATTGGCTGGACCGTGACCGGCGGCTCGCCCGGTTCGCCCAATGGCGGCTGAACTGGGAACCCGGAACCCGGTTCGAGTACCACCCCTCGTCCAGCATGTGGGTAGTCGCCGAGATCATCGAACGGCGCACCGGTCGCGACTTCACCGAGTTCGTGCGCGCCGAAGTCGCCGAACCCCTGGGACTGCGGGATCTATACGTCGGATTGCCCGGGCCGGAGAACCCGCGCGTGACCGAACTCATGCACTGCGGCGATCCGATGACCAGCGAGGACTATGAAAGACTCGGCATTCCGGAACCTCCCGTCACCGAGGTCACCGAAGAAGCCATCCTGAGCTTCAACCGTCCCGAGGTTCGCGCAGTGGGCGTCCCCGGCGGCGGGGGCATCATGTCGGCTGCCGAGCTGGCCCTGTTCTACCAAGGACTCATCCACGGCGGCAGCGTCGACGGTCGTCGTATCTGGCGGGAGAGTACCTTGGAGATGGCACGGACCGTGCGTTCTGGCGATCTACGTGACCCGATGTCCGGCGTTCCGGTAAACCGCGGCCTGGGCATCGTCATCGCCGGCGACGAATATCGGAACTTCCGGGGGTTCGCCCGTGACAACTCCCCGCTGGCCTTCGGCCATGGCGGTGCCGGCGGACAGATCGCCTGGGGCGACCCGGTCACGGGGATTTCCATCGGCTACTGCACCAACGGACACGACCGCAATCCGATGCGCCTGGGCCGGCGCGGATTGAGCATCTCGAAGCGCGTTGCAGCATTGGTCGAATAGGCTCGCGGCTGTGATGTCCGGAGGCTCAACGGCTGCTCGGGTGCACCGACTCCTTCACGAACGGCGCCGGTCCACGTCCGAATTTCAAACTGACACATAATGCGGCAGCAAACCCTCACATCTCTTCATTGTCCAAGTTGGCGAGCGGAATCGGGTCGTTGCCGCGGCGACCAGGCAGTACGCAACGGAGCAGCCGGCGATCTTGGTTCCGCTCGCAGTTTGGCACTCTCGTTTGAATTGGCACACCGCCTTCCGTATGTTGCCCCTAGCAAGTTCGCGTCCGCGAAGTTGCCCGTCAGCCAAGCGCCACAAGCGGAACAGCCCTCCATGCGACCGTTGACACGTCTCCAATCGGCCCCTGCGTACCTGGCAGGCCTGCTAGCGCTTGCCCTAGCCTTGCCCGTCGGGGCCGCCGCAATCGGCGACCTCGTCGAACGACACCGCAGCGAGGCGATCGCCATTGCTTCGGACCTGTTCGACTACGCCGAACTCGGCTACCAGGAGGTTAAGAGCTCGACACGGCTTGCCACCTATCTCGAAGGGCACGGGTTCACCGTCGTCGAGGGCGTGGCCGGCATGCCGACTTCCTTCATCGCCTCCCGGGGCACGGGTAGGCCCGTGATCGCCATCCTCGCCGAGTACGACGCCCTACCCAGCCTTTCCCAGGCCGCGCTACCCCGCCGGCAGCCGGTCGTCGAGGACGGCGCTGGCCATGCCTGCGGCCACCACCTGTTCGGCAGCGCCTCGGCGACTGCGGGTGTCGTGGTCGCCGAGTGGCTCTCCGCCACAGAAACCACGGGGACAGTGCGTGTTTACGGAACACCCGCCGAGGAGGGCGGCTCCGGCAAGGTCTACATGACCCGCGCGGGACTGTTCGACGATGTGGACGTCGCGCTGCATTGGCATCCCAACGATCGCAACGTGGCCGTCCCGGAGAGCAGCAACGGCAACAAGTCGGCGCGCTTCACGTTCCGCGGTATCGCCGCTCATGCGGCCGCTTCCCCGCACCGGGGACGATCGGCCTTGGACGGTGTCGAGGCGATGAACTACATGGCCAACCTAATTCGCGAGCACAGGCCGTCGAGGGCTCGCATCCACTACATC
>JAPOYW010000479.1 GCA_026706425.1 Gammaproteobacteria bacterium | reverse complement strand
GACAACCAGACCTGGGCCGGCGACTCGTGGCGCACCGGCGGCTCGGCGAGCTGGATCACCGGCGCCTACGACCCCGAGCTCGACATCGTCTACTGGGGCACCGGCAACCCCGGCCCGGACTGGAACGGCGACGTGCGGCTCGGCGACAACCTCTACTCGGACTCGGCCATGGCCCTCAACGGCACCACCGGCGAGCTCGAGTGGTACTTCCAGTTCACCCCGCACGACGTGCACGACTGGGACGCCATCCAGGTGCCGATTCTCGCCGACCTGACGATGGACGGCGAGGAGCGCAAGGTCATGATGTGGGCGAACCGCAACGCGTTCTTCTACACCATCGACCGCGAGACCGGCGAGTTCCTCCTGGGCAAGCCCTACGCCAAGCAGACCTGGGCGGTGGGGCTCGACTCGAACGGCCGCCCGATCCGCGTGCCCAACACCGCGCCGACGCCGGAGGGCACCCTCGTCTCGCCGCCGGTCGGCGGCGGCACGAACTGGTTCTCGCCCGCCTTCAGCCCCCGCACCGAGCTCTTCTACGTGCAGGCCTACGACGGCGAGGACATCTTCTACAAGCGCGACGAGGAGTACGTCGAGGGCGACCAGTTCACGGGCGGGGGCGCGCAACGGCCGCTGCCGGCCGACAACTACCACAGCGCCATCCGCGCCATCGACCCGCGGACCGGCGACGTGCGGTGGGAGTACCCGATCCAGCCGCGGTCGACGGCGGGGGTCACCGCCACCGCCGGCGACCTCGTGTTCAGCGGCAGCGTCGACGGCTACTTCTACGCCCTCGACGCCGCGAGCGGCCGCGAGCTGTGGCACGTCGCGGTCGGGGCGCAGGTGCGCGCGTCGCCCATGACGTACGCCGTCGACGGCCAGCAGTACGTCACGATCGCGGCCGGGAACGTCATCTTCACCTTCGGCCTCGACGCCGAGTGAGCGGAAGGACCATGACCATGATCATGAAGGACGCTCTCGCAGCCACCGTCGCCTGCGTCGTCGTACTTCTCCTCCTGGTGGTTGACCTCCCGCCCACGTCTTCCGCGGCGGCCGCGGGCGCGGAGGCGCAACAGGAGAACGCCGAGCAGAGCGTGACGCCCGAGCAGTTCGACCGCTGGATGGCGGAGCTCTCCAACTGGGGCCGCTGGGGCCCCGACGACGAGCTCGGCACGCTCAACCTGATCACTGACGAGAAGCGCGTCGAGGCCGCCGCGCTCGTCCGCGCGGGGCGGACCGTCTCCCTCTCCCGCGACCCGGTCGTCGGCCAGGCGGCGACCTTCCAGCGCGGCTTCGAGAACGTGTTCGCCTACGGCGCCCCGGTGCTCGGCGAGCGCGCGGCGTGGATCGAGGAACTGCACCGCATCGGCTACCACGGGAGCCCCCTCACCCACCTCGACGCGCTCTGCCACGTCGCCTGGGACGGGATGACCTACAACGGCCGCCGCTTCGACGAGACCGCCACGGTCGAGGAGGGCTGCACGAAGAACGGCGTCTATCCGATACGGGACGGCGTCGTCACCCGGGGGATCCTGATGGACATGCCGGGCGCCGAGCGCGTCGACGCCGAGGACATCGAGGCGTGGGAGCGCGAGACCGGCATCACGATCACCCCGGGCGACGCCCTCTTCCTCTGGACGGCCGGGAGCGGCGGCTTCGACAACTCCATTATGCCGTTCCTCCGCGAGCGCGACATCGCGCTGCTTCTCGCCGACAGCGGCGTCGTCGACGGCGGCCCCATCGAAGGCCGCACGACGCTCCCGATGCACATGTTCACGCTCGTCGCCCTCGGCATGCCGCTCATCGACGGCGCCGACCTCGAGCCCCTCGCCGCCACCGCGGCCGAGCTCGGCCGCTACGAGTTCCTCTTCGTCATCGCCCCGCTGCGCGTCCCCAACGGCGCCGGGTCGGCCATCAACCCACTCGCCGTGTTCTGACCCAATCACTCTTGCAGCGCCATGGTACGTTTCCGCCGCCGTGTATACTCGCACACGACACGCCACCACCGCGACGCACGCTGTCGCGAGTGTCCCCCTCAACCCCGCTACACCCTCACAGCCTTGTCGCTGACCCGACAACCCCGACTCCAAGCAATGAAATCCAACCTGCTCGGTGACATTCGCGCTGAGGCGGACCACGACATGCTAGCCGACGCCTTTGTCGAAACCCCCGACTACAAGTCCCTCATAAGCACGGATGATCGACCCCTCATCGTGGGCCGGCGTGGTTCCGGCAAGAGTGCCCTCCTATACGGCCTGCAACGCCATTGGAAGCAGAACCCCCGGACCTCAACCGTCGTCCTGGCTCCCGACGAGTACCAAGTGATCGGCATGAGGCCGCTGTTCCAGCGATTCGGCACGAGGTTCTCACTCCTTCGCGCTGCATGCCGCCTCGCCTGGCGCTACGCCCTTCTCATGGAACTCGCCAGCACCGCTTCCCGGACCTACCGCTTTCCCAACGCACACAGCACCGGTTTGATTCGCAATCACGTCGAGCGCTGGTGCCAGGCCTCGGGATTCTCCACCCGCCTGAGGAACGTTCTCCTTCCACTGATCTCGCGCTCCGTCTCTCCCGAGGAGCAGATCGCCAACCTCCCGGCCGCCCTCGAAATCAATCAACTCCAAGACGCTGTAGGCGACGTGCTCCCGAAGCTAAAGACCAAGTTCGTGCTTCTCATCGATAAGGTTGATGAAGGATTCGAACCCGACGATGTTGGTACCGCCTTGGCGAACGGCCTGGTTCTCGCGGCCATCGATATGAACGATCGCCTTCCTGCCTGTCAAACGAAACTCTTCATCCGGGACAATATAGGCCGCGCGATTGCAGACGCCGATCCTGACTATTCCAGGGATATCGAGGGCCAACTCATTCGCCTTCATTGGGACGAACGCACCCTCATCGACCTCGTTTGCACGCGACTGCGGCGCGCCCTTGGCATCGACGTTGAAAGCAATGTGAAAGCATGGAACCGGTGCACTGGATCTAACCTGCAGGGTATGAGCGGCTTTCGCAAGGCTCTTCGGCTGACGCTATATCGCCCGCGTGACATCTTGGCTTTACTCAACCAAGCCTTCTATCGAGCGGCGTCGCAAGGTCGCAAACAAATCGTACTTGATGACTTGGAGTCGACAGCTCAGGAGATTTCGAATACGCGGTTGGCGGATCTCCACAAGGAGTACAAGACCATCGTTCCGGGGATTGCGGAGCTCACGGCTGCGTTCAGCGATCGGGATCCCGAACTCAATGGGTCCACCGCCTCGGACGTGGTCGAGCAGGCAGTTCAGTTCGCTCCTGACGATGAAGCCATTCAACAGCACTTCGAGATCATGGCGAATCCGCGCGAACTACTAAAGTCCCTGTATAGTGTCGGTTTTATAGGCATCAAGGATCCAACCTCTGGTGCGTTCGCGTATTGCTACGACGGTAGTCCGCCGAGCCGGGAGATAGGCGACAAAGACGCAATCCTTGTGCATCCATGCTATTGGATGGCGCTCGGACTGAGGCGCCGCTTGCTTGCCGATACGGAAGTGGAAGAGATCCACGACGAATACGAGATTCACGTAAACTCGCAGACGCCGGAGCTTCGGAAAGCCGTACTGTCACAACACATCGGTCAGTTGAACGAAATAGAGCAGGGCAAGGATGGAGCAGGACTGTTCGAACAGTGGTGCTTGAAGACGGTTCGGATTCTCTTTGCAGGGCAACTAGGCAACGTTGAACTGCACCCCAATAGACAGGCCATTCAGCGGCGCGACATCGTTGGGACTGTTGTGGCGGACCGTGGCGTGTGGCGGAGGGTTCTTGAAGACTACGGGACAAGGCAGGTTGTCTTCGAGATTAAGAACCAGGGCGGCCTCGACGCCACTGCCTACCGTCAGGTGCTTTCGTACTTGGTCGACGAGTACGGCAGCTGCGGGTTCATTATCAATAGGGACGAGAGCATGGACCTGACGAAAGGCAGTACCGAACTGCAGATGGCGAAGGAGATGTACGACAAGCACGGGAAGCTCATCATCAGACTGACCTCGAAGTTCTTGGCCAATTTGCTTTCCAAGGCGAGAAGCCCGCAAAAGCACGACGAAGCCAGCACTAGACGGAAGTTTCAGCGGCCGATTCTCCGCAACTGATTACCTCTGAAGGGTTTATCTC
>JAPOYW010000031.1 GCA_026706425.1 Gammaproteobacteria bacterium | reverse complement strand
CGTTGACCAACCAAGTCAAGAGGGAGAACCACCTCGTTCCGCAGTTCTACTTGCGGTACTTCTCGTCAGCACCCAAGCGGACGAACCTTTACAACTTCTCGCGGCAGCGGCTCATAACGGACGCGAGCATCAAGCACCAGTGCTCACGCCACAACTTCTACGAGTTTGCACCGAATCTCGAGAATTCCTTCGCCGACCTGGAAGCACAAGCCGCTCGCGTGATACGCGAGGTCGAGGCGGCAGGTCACCTTCCCGACGCGGAATCGGCTGACTGGCGGTCCCTGCTTGGGTTCATCGTGTTCCAGAAGCTCCGGACGTCCAATGCTGCCAAGTCCAACAACGCGGTGACCGAGTTCTTGGGTCGTCTCGTCATGGAGAGCCACCCGGAGCTTGCCGACCTCGATCCCGACAACGTCAAGCTGAGGAACGTCTATTCGGTTGCGATGCCGCTTAGTGCCGCAGCCGTAATCATGCCTCTGGCCCTCCACTTGCGGGCGCATCTGTTCATCAATACGACCTCTCGGGAGCTCATCACGAGCGACGATCCGGTCGTTCTCCACAATCAATATTGCCAAGGGATTACCGACAACGGAGTCAATGGCTGGAATTGCGCGGGCCTGCAGGCTTTCTGGCCGATTTCACCGCGGAAGCTGATCATTCTCTACGACCGCGACGTCTATGACGTTCCAGAGTCCAGCCCCGGCTCACGCGCATCTAGGCTAGCGCGCGAGTTCGATGTGGCGCAGCTCAATTCGCTCCAGATCTTGAATGCGCACCACAATGTCTATCTCGCCGGCCGTAGCGGTTTCAAGAAGGTGATTGCCCAGTGCAGCGACCTGTCGCATCGGCGACCCAAAACCCGTGCCACCTTCGTCGAAACCGAAGCCGTGGAACACCCGGACGGCACCTCCAGGGCTATCCTCCATTCGTTCGAGCCTCTTCTTCCCCTCACGCTTCGCATGAGCAAGATCCGAGTCAACAAGCAAATGCTAAAGATTCCCCTGCACGACCGCGCGCAAATGTACCGCATGAGGTTGCCCCCACAGCCCTGGCACCGGACTCCACCAGATGACATGCGCGCCGGGCTCTACCGCGTGAAGCGAACTACCAGAATCTAGCTGCATGCTACCCAGCAGAGCAACTTCTACGCTTCCGAACGGCGCCTTGGCCATGGCCATCAGTCCCAGATAAAGCGACGCAGTGAGGGTCGAGACATAGGGCTCAACGATTCGTGGACGACACTACTTCACTGCATCGCGCTCTAGGTTTCATCGTGGCCTGGTGTTCACCGCCCAATTGCTGAGGCATGACCAACGCCAAATTCACATCGCGTGCCGACGCACTCTACTAGTGCCCGGACCGCCTGTGTGATGAGACAGTCGCCCCGCCGCTCACAAGGGCCGTCGCTTCTCAAGAAGGCCATCGCGCACGTGGCGGCCACCGTTGCCGACCCCTCGACGTGCGTGAGCGCGAACTCGGAGAGAGTCTCGTCCATGTCGTGCAGCCGCGCCCAGTCCCTGAGACTCGACCGGAATCCGTGACCCGACGCCGCGACCCCGGCGCTGCGCAGCGCCTAGGTCATCATCTTGTCTCCAAGCATCGATCCGGGCCGCAACCCGGGGAACATGAGCCCCACTGCCGGCCTCGGCGCGCGCCTCGCGGATTACATCCAGCGCCTGCGACGAGTGCGGCACCCGGTCGGTCTTGCCAATCTACATCGACTCCTCGGGGCTTCGTCCACACGGCCGCCGCCATGTCGAACTGCTACCAAGTAGCCCGCCGCACCTCGACCTAGCGCACGGGCGTCAGCGCCGTGAACCGGATCGCGCGCTTCGCACAGAGCTCGCAATTGGTCGCGTCAATCGTCGGCAGCGCAACCCCGATCTCCGACCAGTGCAGCGCGTCGTGGTGCTTCACCCCCGCCGCCCGCTTCGGAAGGCTACCGCGACAGCCTCCACGGACGAGCCTGCCGACCGGTACTCGTTGATCCGGGCCCACTCCAACACCGCCGTGATCGCCGCCCCGCCTCGTGACTTCGAGGCCATAACGTTGCAGGCGTCTGTTTCGGCACAGACTCCTCCGCCCGTCCCCTACGAGCGCGGCCGGTGCCCACTCGTGCATCAGCGACCCGACGCGCGCATCTCTTCCACGGTACGGGTCTTCAGGCGTACGGCGCCGTCGCTCCGGTCTTGCGCGAGCGAGGGTTGGGTGGCGAGGCGGGTGCGGGCATCCTCGATCCGGTTAGCGTATTGAGGCAGCCACTGCGCCTGCGCGACGAGCATCTCGTCCACCATCTGCCAAACCTCGGGCGGGTTGCAGACGGCGCCCACCAAGGGATCGAGCAGGATGGCCTGCTTCAAGAGTTCCACGTCGCCGGCCATGGCGGCCCGGGTTGCCATGCGCTGCACCTGGATCGAGTTGTTGCAGATGGCCGCGGCACCGAGCGGCAGGTCGCCCACCACGGGGATGGCGAGTCCGTTCCTGTCGACGAAGCCGGGCACCTCGACGATGGCGTCGGCCGGCAGATTGGGAATCACGTCGCGGTTCTTGACATTGAAATGGCCCCGGTACACGCGTCCGGTTTCCTTGGCCTCGATTATCCAGGAACCGTGCTCGTCGCTGCGCCTCGCGGGATCGAAGCTCGCCGGTTCCGCCTCCAGGAGCTTCGCGAAGTCGGTCTCGAACCAATTCCGATTCTCCGTGCACACCCTGAGGTAGCCCGCCGTTTCGCCGTGGATCCAGGTGTCGGTGGATATCCAGGCCGGAATCTCGTCCGGTCGCTTGCGGTACCAGGGCAGGTATTCCGAAAGGTGCCCGTTGGACTCGGTGCTGAAGTAGCCGAACCGGCGGATGATGTCGATGCGAACCTTCTCGCGCTCGCGAATCGCCTCGTCCGCCTCGAACAGCTCGAGCAGGTCGCGCGCCCAGTCCCTCCCCTCGAACAGCACTTTCACATACCACGTCTGGTGATTGATGCCCGCGGCAACGATATCCACGTCCGCCTTGGTGACGCGACGGAAGCCCGAGTCGTCCGGGTGCCGGCCGTCGTTGACGCGGCGTTCGAAGAGATGCGCGAGCAGACGGTGTCCGCCCTGCACGCCGTGGCACAGGCCGATGGTGTTGACCGGCGAGGCGTCGAGCGCCGCCCAGGTGTTCATGGCCATGGGATTGGCGTAGTTCAGAAGCGTCGTCCCGGCGTGGGCGTAGCGTTCGATCTGCTCGGTGAGTTCGACGATCATCGGGACCGTGCGCTGGCCGTACATCAGGCCGCCCGCGCAAATCGTGTCGCCGACACACTGGTCCACCCCGTACTTGAGCGGAATCTCCACGTCGGTTCGGAAGCCTTCGAGGCCGCCGACCCGCGCGGTGTTGATGACGTAGTCCGCCCCGGTGAGTGCCGGTTCCCGCGCCAGGGTCGCGTCGATGGTGGCACCGATGCCGTTCGCCTCGATCTCCCGCCGGCAAAGACTGGCCACCATGTCGAGATTGCGCTGGCTGATGTCTTGGAAGGCGAACCGGGTGTCCGCGAATTCCGGCACGCTGAGGATGTCCCGCACCAAGCGACGGGTGAAACCGATGCTGCCAGCACCGACGATGGCGATCTTCAAGGTCATGCGCGTCTAAGAGAAGCTTCCCTCGCACTATTCTATGATGTTGGTCGGAGAGAGGCGCCCCCAAAGCCCGTCCTACTTGATCTCGGGAATCACCTTTTCTGCCATGAGGCGGATACTCCGGAGTATGTCCTCGCGGGAGAGCGCACGCCCGAGCATCGTGCACATGATCTCGTCCGCACCGAAGTCCTCCTGCAATTCGTGAATTCGGTCAATCACCTCCTCCGGCGTTCCGGTGAGGTCGCTTCCGTCGGTGCGGCCCATGGCGCGGTCGACCTCCGCGTGCGTCGCGGCCACGTAGGTCGATATGCGAATCACGACCTTCGGATCGCCCGGGTGACCTGCGTCCCGCCATGCCTGCCGGTAGCGCCTGACGTCTTCCCTGAGCACCGCGTCGCCACGCTCGTTGTGCGAGCTGCCGCCGCCGATGGCGATGCGGTAGCCCCCTCGGCCCATCGGCACGAAGCTCTGTTGGCTGTCGAGGGGTAGCAGGATGGGCGGATGGGGTGTCTGGACGGGCTTCGGCGGGACTTCCGACCCTTCGGGG